>NZ_JBEXCW010000048.1:0-63917 GCF_040605435.1 Streptomyces sp. NPDC005574 | reverse complement strand
ATTCGCGTTCCCGAGGTGCGACTTGTCGGTCCCAGCGGCGAGCAGGTGGGCATCGTCCCGCTCGCTAAGGCCCTGGAGCTTGCACAGGAGTACGACCTCGACCTGGTCGAGGTCGCGGCGACCGCCCGTCCGCCCGTGTGCAAGCTCATGGACTACGGGAAGTTCAAGTACGAATCGGCCATGAAGGCCCGTGAGGCGCGCAAGAACCAGGCGCACACGGTCATCAAGGAGATGAAGCTCCGGCCGAAGATCGACCCGCACGACTATGACACCAAGAAGGGTCACGTCGTCCGGTTCCTCAAGCAGGGCGACAAGGTCAAGATCACGATCATGTTCCGTGGTCGCGAGCAGTCCCGGCCCGAGCTGGGCTACCGACTGCTGCAGCGTCTCGCGGAGGACGTCCAGGACCTCGGGTTCATCGAGTCGAACCCGAAGCAGGACGGCCGGAACATGATCATGGTTCTCGGTCCGCACAAGAAGAAGACCGAGGCCATGGCCGAGGCCCGGCAGGCGCAGGAGGCCCGCAAGGCCGACGCGAAGGCCAACCCCGGCCGCTCGCAGAACGTCGCGGAGACCGAGGACGGCGAGGGCACCGAGATCGAGGCGCACGAGCTGGACACGGCCGACGCCGAGGCACCGGCCGAGGCTCCCGCCGAAGCCTGACCCTCGGGCGAACGCCCCGGAGACCCGGGACGCCAGTCCGGGGATTCCACCCGAAACAAGAGCGACGCTCCTCCGTGCCCGGTTTCACGACCGGGCACCGGAGCGCCACCGACGAGGAGATAACGGCGCTATGCCGAAGAACAAGTCGCACAGCGGTGCCAGCAAGCGCTTCAAGATCACCGGCTCCGGCAAGGTGCTCCGTGAGCGCGCCGGCAAGCGCCACCTGCTCGAGCACAAGTCGTCCCGCGTGACGCGTCGCCTCACCGGCAACGCCGAGATGGCCCCGGGCGACGCCAAGAAGATCAAGAAGCTTCTCGGCAAGTGACTCGGCGGCGCGTGAGCGCCGTACGCAGTCAGGACCGGGACCCAATCGTTTCCGGGCCGCGTGAGGACAACCGCGGCCCCGCTACAAGGAGTTAAAAAGTGGCACGCGTCAAGCGGGCAGTCAACGCCCACAAGAAGCGCCGGGCGATCCTCGAGGCGGCCTCCGGCTACCGCGGTCAGCGTTCGCGCCTGTACCGCAAGGCCAAGGAGCAGGTCACCCACTCGCTGGTCTACAACTACAACGACCGCAAGAAGCGCAAGGGCGACTTCCGCCGGCTGTGGATCCAGCGCATCAACGCCGCTGCCCGCGCCAACGGCATCACCTACAACCGCTTCATCCAGGGTCTGAACGCGGCGAACATCGAGGTCGACCGCAAGATCCTCGCCGAGCTGGCCGTCAACGACGCCACCGCGTTCGCCGCGCTGGTCGAGGTCGCCCAGAAGGCGCTGCCGGCCGACGTGAACGCGCCCAAGGCTGCGTGACCGCGCGTCGGCCCCCGGCCGGCGTGACCTGACGGACCCGTGGGCCACCGGCCCGCGGGTCCGTGGTGTTCCGGCGGGCCCCGCCCCCACCGTCGCCAGGGCGTGCGGGAAGAGCCGTACCGCCGTCGTGATCGATCGCCGTAGCGGCGGAAAGTGGTCTTCCGAAGGTGAACAGCATGCCCCCCGCCACCCCCGAGCTGATCTCTCCCCGCTCCGCCCGGGTGTCCGCCGCGCGGCGGCTCGCGAAGCGCAACTTCCGGGGCAAGGACCGGCTGTTCCTCGCGGAGGGCCCGCAGGCCGTGCGGGAGGCGGCCCGGCACCACGGCGAGGGCGGCACCCTCACGGAGCTCTTCGCGACCGTCGAGGCAGCCGAGCGGTACGCGGACATCGTGGGTGAGGCCCGTACCGCCGGCGCCCGTGTGCACCTCGCCGCCGAGCAGGTGATCGAGGACATCTCGACGACCGTGACCCCGCAGGGACTCGTCGGGATCTGCCGGTTCGTCGACACCCCCTTCGAGGCGATCCTCGCCGCCCGGCCCCGCCTCGTCGCCGTCCTCGCGCACGTCCGGGACCCCGGGAACGCCGGCACCGTCCTGCGCTGCGCCGACGCCGCCGGCGCCGACGCCGTCGTCCTGACCGACGCCTCGGTCGACCTCTACAACCCCAAGGCCGTCCGCGCCTCCGTCGGCTCCCTGTTCCACCTCCCGGTCGCCGTCGGCGTGCCCGTGGAGCGTGCCGTGGCCGGGCTGCGGGAGACGGGCGTGCGGGTCCTCGCCGCCGACGGCGGGGGCCTCGACGACCTCGACGACGAACTCGACCGGGGCACCATGGGCGGTCCGACCGCCTGGGTGTTCGGCAACGAGGCGTGGGGGCTCCCGGAGGAGACCCGCGCGCTCGCGGACGCCGTCGTGCGCGTCCCGATCCACGGACGGGCCGAGAGTCTGAACCTCGCCACCGCCGCCGCCGTATGTCTCTACGCGTCAGCCCGTGCACAGCGCGCCTCCGGAGGGTGCCGCTCCGTCACCGAGAGCTAGTAAGGTGACCAGCTCGGGGGCCCTGCGCCGTCTGAGAGGTGGGGTACGGGGATGAGTGTCGGCACGAGCAGCGCACCGGGAGAGAAGGACGTGCGGGGCCCGGACCGGCGCCGGCCCGAGGCGCCCGGCGGCCCCGGCATCGACCCCGACGACCTGCCCGACGGACTCGTGATCGCCGACGCGCACGGCCGGGTCGTCACCTTCAACGCCGCCGCCGAGCGCATCACCGCCGTCCCCGCCGCCGAGGCCCTCGGCCGGTCGCTGGAGAAGGCCCTGCCGCTGGAGGACCTGGAGGGGCGGCGCTGGTGGCAGCTGACCGACCCCTACGGCGGGCTCGCCATCCGCTCCCGCCAGCCCGAGCGCAACCTGCTGCTGCCAGGCGGACACGAGGTCCTGGTGTCGGCCCGCTACGTACGGGACGCGCCCACCGGTCCCGTCCGCCGTGTCCTCGTCTCGCTGCGGGACACCGAGGCCCGCCGCCGCACCGAGCGCAGCCACGCCGAGCTGATCGCCACCGTCGCCCACGAGCTGCGCTCCCCGCTCACCTCGGTTAAGGGCTTCACGGCCACCCTGCTCGCCAAGTGGGAGCGCTTCACCGACGACCAGAAGCGGCTCATGCTGGAGACCGTCGACGCCGACGCCGACCGTGTCACCCGCCTCATCGCCGAGCTCCTCGACATCTCACGGATCGACTCCGGGCGCCTCGAACTGCGCCGGCAGCCCGTCGACATCGGGGCCGCCGTCGGACGGCACATCCAGGCGTACGTCGCCGCGGGCCTGGCCGCCGACCGGTTCCTGCTGCGCATCCAGCAGCCGCTGCCCGACCTGTGGGCCGACCCCGACAAGGTCGACCAGGTGCTCAGCAACCTGCTGGAAAATGCGGTGCGCCACGGCGAGGGAACCGTCACCATCGACATCACGCCCTCGGCGTCCCCGCGCGAAGGCGAGGACGGCGGGGCCGGTGAGAGCACCGTCACGTCGGTCACGGTGAGCGACGAGGGGCCCGGCATCCCGGAGGAGTCCATGAACCGCGTCTTCACCCGCTTCTGGCGGGGCAGCAAGCGCGGCGGCACCGGCCTCGGGCTGTACATCGTCAAAGGCATCGTCGAGGCCCACGGCGGGACCATCACGGTCGGCCGCGCCCCCCTCGGCGGTGCGGAGTTCCGATTTACGCTGCCCGTGAGCACTCCGGCCTATCTGGTCTGAGCGGCCCGCGGGCGCATTCGCCCACCCCCACCCCGTTAGACTCGGCCTTTGGCACCTTTGCGTCCCGCGGACGGAGACGAACCGTCCGCGTACCGGTCACGACGAGTCGGTGACGGGGACCTCCAGCCAGCCAATCGGAAGCACGGGAAGAGATGTCGGCACCGAACAAGTCGTACGACCCAGTCGAGGTCGAGGCGTTGAAACCGGAAGAGATCGAGCGCCTGCGGGACGAGGCGCTCGCCGCCTTCGCCGCCGCGGACTCCCTCGACGCGCTCCAGGAGGCGAAGGTCGCCCACACGGGCGGCACCTCCCCGCTGGCCCTCGCCAACCGCGAGATCGGCGCCCTGCCCCCGCAGGCCAAGGCGGCCGCCGGCAAGCTCGTCGGCCAGGCCCGCGGCGCGGTCAGCAAGGCCCTCGCCGGCCGGCAGACCGAGCTGGAGGCCGAGCGGGACGCGCGCGTACTGGTCGAGGAGGCGGTGGACGTCACGCTGCCCCACGACCGCGTGCCGGCCGGCGCCCGCCACCCGCTCACCACGCTCTCCGAGCGCATCGAGGACGTCTTCGTGGCCATGGGCTACGAGGTCGCCGAGGGCCCGCAGGTCGAGGCCGAGTGGTTCAACTTCGACGCGCTCAACATCGGCCCGGACCACCCGGCCCGCGGTGAGCAGGACACGTTCTTCGTGGCCGGCCCGGAGGGCGGCACCGAGTCCGGTGTCGTGCTGCGCACCCACACCTCGCCGGTGCAGATCCGCTCGCTGCTCCGGCGTGAGCTGCCGGTCTACGTGATCTGCCCCGGCCGCGTCTACCGCACCGACGAACTGGACGCGACCCACACCCCGGTCTTCCACCAGGTGGAACTGCTCGCCGTGGACGAGGGCCTGACCATGGCCGACCTCAAGGGCACCCTGGACCACATGGTGCAGTCGCTGTTCGGCGAGGGCATGAAGACCCGGCTGCGGCCCAACTTCTTCCCCTTCACCGAGCCGTCCGCCGAGATGGACATGGTCTGCTACGTCTGCCGCGGCGAGTCCGTCGGCAACCCCGACCGGCCCTGCCGCACCTGCTCCAGCGAGGGCTGGATCGAGCTCGGCGGCTGCGGCATGGTCAACCCCAAGGTGCTGACCGCCTGCGGAGTGGACCCGGAGAAGTACAGCGGCTTCGCCTTCGGGTTCGGGATCGAGCGGATCGCGATGTTCCGCCACAACGTCGAAGACATGCGAGACATGGTCGAGGGTGACGTCCGGTTCACCCGGCCGTTCGGGATGGAGATCTGATGCGGGTCCCGCTTTCCTGGCTGCGGGAGTACGTCGACCTGCCGGCCACCGAGACCGGCCGCGACGTGCAGGCCAAACTGGTGTCGACCGGCCTCGAGGTCGAGACCGTCGAGCACCTCGGCGCCGACCTGAAGGGCCCCCTCGTCGTGGGCCAGGTGCGTTCCATCGAGGAGCTGGAGGGCTTCAAGAAGCCGATCCGCTTCTGCACCGTCGACGTCGGCACCGCCAACGGGACGGGCGAGCCGCAGGAGATCGTCTGCGGTGCCCGCAACTTCGCCGTCGGCGACAAGGTCGTCGTGGTCCTGCCGGGCGCCGTCCTGCCCGGTGACTTCGCCATCGCCGCGCGCAAGACGTACGGCAGGACCTCGCACGGCATGATCTGCTCCGGCGACGAGCTGGGCATGGGCGACGACGGCAGCCACGGCATCATCGTGCTGCCGCCGGAGACCGAGGTCGGCAGGGACGCCATCGAGCTCCTCGAACTCGTCGACGAGGTCCTGGACATCGCCGTCACCGCCAACCGCGGCGACTGCCTGTCGATCCGCGGCGTCGCCCGCGAGACCGCCATCGCCTACGGCCTGCCGCTGCGCGACCCGGCGCTGATCGACGTCCCCGCCCCGAACGCCTTCGGCTACCCGGTGGCCGTCGCCGACCCGTTCGGCTGCGACCGCTTCACCGCCCGCACCGTCACCGGCCTGAGCCCCGAGGCGCGCTCCCCGATCTGGCTCCAGCGCCGGCTGCAGAAGGTCGGCATGCGCCCGATCTCGCTCGCCGTCGACGTCACCAACTACGTGATGATGGAACTCGGCCAGCCGCTGCACGCCTACGACCGCACCCTGGTCCAGGGCACCATCGGCGTGCGCCGGGCCGAGGAGGGCGAGAAGCTCGTCACCCTCGACGGCGTCACCCGCACGCTGGCCGCCGAGGACCTGGTGATCACCGACGAGCGCGGCCCCATCGGCCTCGCCGGGGTGATGGGCGGCGCCGACACGGAGATCGCGGACCACGCCGACGGCGAGAACGTCACGACCGACGTGGTGATCGAGGCCGCGCACTTCGACGCCACGTCCATCGCGCGCACGGCCCGCCGCCACAAGCTGTCCTCGGAGGCGTCCCGCCGGTTCGAGCGGGGCGTCGACCCGCAGGCTTCGGCCGCCGCCGCCCAGCGCACGGTCGACCTGCTGATGCTGCTCGCGGGGGCCACCGCCGAGGCCGGCGTCACCGAGATCATCGCGCCGTCCGCGCCGCACACCATCGCCATGCCCGCCGACCACGCCGACCGGGTGGCGGGCGTCGAGTACGGCCGCGAGACCGTCGTACGCCGCCTCCAGGAGGTCGGCTGCGACGTGTACGGGCAGGACGAGCTGATCGTCACCACCCCGTCCTGGCGGCCCGACCTCGGTGTGCCGAACGACCTGGCCGAAGAGGTCATCCGGCTGGAGGGCTACGAGAACCTGCCCTCCACGCTGCCCAAGCCGCCCTCGGGCCGTGGCCTCACCCCCCGCCAGCGGCTGCACCGCCGGGTGGGCCGCGTCCTCGCCGGATCCGGGTACGTCGAGGCGCCCACCTACCCGTTCGTCGGCGAGCAGGTCTTCGACCAGCTGGGCCTCGCGGCCGACGACCCGGCCCGCCGCGCCGTCCGGCTCGTCAACCCGCTCAGCGACGAGGAGCCGCTGCTGCGCACCTCGCTGCTGCCGGGTCTGCTCGGCGCCCTGCGGCGCAACAACGGCCGCGGCAGCCACGACCTCGCCCTGTTCGAGACGGGCCTGGTCTTCCTGCCGGGCGAGGAGCAGCAGGTCGCCGGTGTCCTGCCGGTGGACCGGCGTCCGACGGACGAGCAGCTCGCCGAGCTCGACGCGGCGCTGCCCGACCAGCCCCGGCACGTCGCCGCGGTGCTCGCGGGCGCCCGTGAGCAGGCCGGCTGGTGGGGTGCGGGGCGTCCGGCCGACTGGGCCGACGCCGTCGAGGCCGCGCGTGCCGTGGCCCGGGAGGCGGGCGCCGAACTCATCGTGCGCGGCGGCCGGTACGGGCCCTGGCACCCGGGCCGGTGCGCCGAGCTCGCGGTCACCGTCGACGGCGCCGAGCAGGTCGTCGGTCACGCCGGCGAGCTGCACCCGCGGGTGGTCAAGTCCCTGAGCCTGCCCGCGCGCACCGTCGCGATGGAGCTCGACCTGGACGCCCTGGAGCAGGCCGGCGACACCACCGTGCAGGCGCCGAGCATCTCCACGTTCCCCGTGGCCACGCAGGACGTCGCGCTGGTCGTCGACAAGGCCGTCCCGCACGCCGGAGTCGAGGCCGCGCTGCGCGAGGGCGCCGGTGAACTCCTCGAAGCGATCCGGCTGTTCGACGTGTACGAGAACGAGGAGCAGCTCGGCGCGGGCAAGAAGTCGCTGGCGTACGCGCTGCGCTTCCGCGCGGGTGACCGGACGCTGACCGTCGACGAGGCGTCGGCGGCGCGGGACGCGGCGGTGGCCCTGGCAGGCGAGCGTACGGGGGCCGTACTGCGCGGCTGAGGGGCGGGGGCCGTACCCCTGACACCCCCGTCCGGTCACTCACTCGTTCGTGTGAGATCTGCAGGTGACCGGGGCCATGTGGGGTATTGCCCGACAGAATCGGACCGGCCTTTCGGGGTCGGTCCGATTGCGTTCGGAGGGCCTGGATGGGGGCCATCGGCATGATCTGTAACAGGGCTGGAGTTCCCGGGGCGGGGCGGCCCCCGACGAGCCTGCGCCGACCCGGCCGCCGCCGGCTGCTCGCTCTCGGGCTCCCCACGGCCTGGGGCGCCGCCGCGGTCACGTACAAGCTGAGCTGTCCGCTCGCCCAGCAGCAGGGCCTCGGCGCGCGGGCCGTCACCAGCGCGCTCTTCTTCGCCGTCGGCACCGGGTTGATCCTGCACGTCCGGCGCGCACTGCTGCGCGAGCTCCGGCAGGCCCGCCGGGTCGCGGGCGCCGCCCAGAGCGCGCTGCTGCGGCCGCTGCCCCCGCGCATCGGCGGACTCAGCGTCGCCGCCGCCCAGTTGTCGGCCGACCGCGGTGCCGCGATCGGCGGTGATCTGTACGAGGTCGTCGCCACCGAGCACGGTGTGCGGGTGGTCATGGGTGACGTGCGCGGGCACGGGATCGCCGCCATCGGGACCGCCGCCGCCGTCCTCGGCAGCTTCCGCGAGGCCGCGCACGACGAGGCCGACCTCGGGGGCGTGCTGCGCCGCCTGGAGCGGGCGCTCGGCCGCCACCTGCGGCAGCGCTCCCACGGTGAGCACCCCCCGGCCGGTCCCGGTCCCGAGTCCGACAGCCCCGTCGCCGAGGAGTTCGTCACCGTCGTGGTGCTGGAGATCGGCGCGGACGGCGAGGTCCGGGCGCTGAACTGCGGGCACCCCTGGCCGTACGTGCTGAGCGGCAGGGGAGTGGAACCCCTGGCCCGCGCGGACCCGCTGCCACCGCTCGGGCCGTTCCCGCTGCCGCCGGGGCTGCCCGTCCGGCACTGCGGCCAACTCCAGCCGGGCGAGGCGCTGTTCCTGCACACGGACGGCGCGGAGGACGTGCGGGACGCGCGCGGGCGTTTCTTCCCCCTGTCGAAGGTGCTGGCCGAGACGCTCCGCCGGCATCCCTCGGTGGTCCCGCACGCGGTACTGGGCTCGGTCTTCACGGCCCTGCTGCACCACACGCGGGGCGCCCCCTCCGACGACATCGCGCTGCTGGCACTGCGGAACGACCGCTCGCGCCGGCCGGCCTCAGGATCTCCCGGAGCCACGCGGCCGGCCGGCACGCACGCGCGGCCGACACCGCACCTCTAGGGGATGTCCGGCCACGAACGACCGTGCACGCCCCGAGAGTCGGCCGGCGGCGACCGTCCGCCCCGCCACGGAGTGTCGGGCAGGCAGCCGGGCGGACGGTGCGGAATCGGGCCGCCGCACTGTACGAGGGGGAGCCGGCGGCCCGGCCGGCCTCTTGCGAGGCATCACAGTCAACCGCCGCGCGACTCTCCGCGACAGCGCGCACACGGTGCGGATTCGAGCACTCCGTTCACACCCCGTGCGAAGGCGGACCCACTAATCTGTCGGCACCGAGCCACCGGGGGGCACCCATGCAGCCCAATACTCTGCTCGACGCGATCCTCGACGAGGCCGGAGTCTCGCACGCGGGACTGGCCGCGCACGTGAACCAGGCGGGCCGGGCGCGCGGCCTCGCGCTGAGATACGAACACACCGCCGTGGCGCGGTGGTTGAAGGGGCAGCGGCCGCGCGGTCAGGTGCCCGACCTCATCTGCGAGGTGCTGGCCGTACGGCTGCGGCGGCCCGTCACCCTCGACGACATCGGCCTCGGTGTGCCGGGGGAGCCGTCCGCCCCGCACGGCACCACGCTGTCCGGGTTCGTGGAGCGCGCGACCGCCCTGTGGCGCTCCGACGAACAGCAGCGCCCGCACATCCTCGGCGCGCCCGCCGTCACCGGCACACCCGCCGTGATGCCCGTGTGGGAGTGGGAGAACCCGCCGGAGGACGTGGACGTCTCCCGCGGCGGCCGGCACCGGGTCACCTCCGCCGACATAGAGATGCTGCGCTCGGCCCGCGCGCACTACGAGCAGATGTACCGCAAGGCCGGCGGGGTGGCGACCCGCACCCGCATAGTCGGCTTCCTCAACACCGAGGCGGCCCCGCTGCTGCGCGGCAGCTACACCGATGCGACCGGACGCCAACTCCACCGCGCCACCGGCGGTCTGGTGGCCATCGCCGGCATCTGCGCCTACGACTCCGACGCCCACGGGCTGGCCCAGCGCTACTTCCACCAGGCCCTGCGGCTCGCCAAGGCCAGCGGGGACCGGGGGCTCGGCGCCTATGTGATCGCGCTCCTGGTGAACCAGTCGCTGTTCATGCGGGAGTACCGGCAGGCGGTCGCCTTCGCGGAGGCCGCGCTGCGCGCCGCCGGCCGGCACATCACCCCGGCGCTCGCCTCCGACCTGTACGCGATGCAGGCGAAGGCGTACGCACACCTGGGTGACGGCTCGAGCGCGCTGTCCTGCATCCGGCGGGCCGAGCAGACCGCCGAACGCATCCGGCGCGGTCACGAACCCGACGAGACCGGCTATGTCCAGCCGGGGCTGGTCAACGTGCAGGTGGCGGAGGCGCTGCTGAGCCTCGGTGAGCTTGCGGCGGCGGCGCGGCACGCGGCGGCGGCGGTGGACACCCCGGCGCACGACCGGGGCCGGGTGCACCGGCTGGCGATGCTGAGCACCATCGAGCTGCGCCAGGGCAACGCCGACAAGGCGGTCGCCACCGCGGTGCGGATGGCCGAGCAGGCCCGGGGCATGGAGTCGCAGCGGCTGCGCGACCGGCTCCGCGCGGTGCGCGAGCACCTGGTGCGCAGCGGCTGCGCCGGGACGTCCGAGGCCGCCGAGATGATCGACGGGGCGCTGCGCGTACCGCTGTGACGGGCGCACGGGACCCGCGGGAACGCGCCGAAGGCACCGTTCGTGCTGCCGGCCGACCTCTGTGCGCCTGCTGTGGCGCCGCTCCTGCTGCGATATTGCCACTTACTCAGCGGAAGGTGGCAGAACCGTGCAGTGGACGAAACAGAACGAACAAAATGTGTATGAAAACCGCTGGTTCAGCGTCAACCTGGCGGATGTCGAGCTGCCCGACGGCCGACATCTCGACCACTTCCTGATACGGCTGCGGCCCGTCGCCGTGGCCACGGTGGTGAACGAGGCCAACGAGGTCCTGCTCCTGTGGCGCCACCGCTTCATCACCGACAGCTGGGGGTGGGAACTCGCGGCGGGCGTGGTCGAGGACGGCGAGGACATCGCCCGCGCGGCGGCCAGGGAGCTGGAGGAGGAGACCGGTTGGCGGCCGGGGCCCCTGCACCACCTGCTGAGCGTCGAGCCCTCCAACGGGCTCACCGACGCCCGGCACCACGTCTTCTGGTCCGACGGGGGCGAGTACACCGGACACCCCGTGGACGACTTCGAGTCGGACCGCCGGGAGTGGGTCCCCCTCAAACTCGTCCCCGACATGGTCGCGCGCGGTGAGGTCCCGGCCGCCGGCATGGCGGCGGCGCTCCTGCTCCTGCACCACCTCCGCCTCGGCCAGGACGCCCGGCCCTGAATCCCCCACGGCGCCCTGGTCCCCGGGGCGGGATCTAGCGCCCCAGTGCCTGCCAGACCGTCACCACGAGCGCGCCCACGGCGGTGATCGCGGAGACCGCGGGCAGCGGCCAGCGGGCGTGCTCCAGTACGACGACCCGTGCGTTCAGGTCGTCGAGGTCCTTGTCCGTCTCCTCGGTGCGATGGCTGAGCAGCGCCAGCCCTCCCTCGACGCGGGTGTACGCCACATCGAGGCGTCGGCGTAACTCCGCGAGTTCTCCTTGGACCACGGGATGCTCCGGGTCGGCGGTCACGGGTCCGCTCCTTTCCGTAGTCGTCCACATCCCTTGCATGCGCATGAAGAGTGAACTCCGCTGGTGGGCGCGCGGAAAGAGTGTGCGAATGGCATATGCGGGCCCGCTGCGCACACGGTGTGTGAAGGCCGCGGGCCCGGCACGCCGAGGAGTGCCGGACCCGCGCCGCACGGAACGACCACGGAGGGTGTCGGCGGCAGCGAAAGGGGAGCGGGTCAGCCGTAGGTGTAGAACCCGGAGCCGGACTTCCGGCCGAGCCGGCCGGCGTCGACCATGCGCTGGAGCAGCGGGGGCGCGGCGTACAGCGGCTCCTTGTACTCCTCGTACATCGAGTGGGCCACCGAGGACACCGTGTCGAGGCCGATCAGGTCGGACAGCTTCAGCGGGCCCATCGGATGGGCGCAGCCGAGCTCCATGCCGTTGTCGATGTCCTCCCGGCTGGCGATGCCGGACTCGAACATCCGGATCGCGGAGAGGAGATACGGGATCAGCAGCGCGTTGACCACGAAGCCGGAGCGGTCCTGGGCGCGGATGGCGTGCTTGCCGAGCACCTTCTCGGTGAAGACCTGGGCGCGGCTGAGCGTCCCCTCGGACGTGGTGAGCGCGGGGATCAGCTCGACCAGCTTCTGCACCGGGGCCGGGTTGAAGAAGTGGATGCCGATGACGTGGTCGGGCCGCGAGGTGGCGACCGCCAGCTTCACCAGCGGGATCGAGGAGGTGTTCGAGGCGAGGATCGCGTCGGCACGGGTCACGACCTGGTCGAGCACCTGGAAGATCTCGGTCTTGACCTGCTCGTTCTCCACGACGGCCTCGATCACCAGGTCGCGGTCCGCGAACTCGCCGAGGTCGGTGGTGAAGCTGAGCCGCGCCTGCGTGGCCGCCAGCTCCTCCTCGGTGATCTTGCCGCGTTCGGCGGCCTTGGACAGGGAGTTGAACAGCCGGGTACGGCCGATCTCCAGGGCTTCGCCGGTGGTCTCGGCGACCTTGACGTCCAGGCCGGCGCGGGCGCACACCTCGGCGATGCCCGCTCCCATCTGGCCGCAGCCCACCACTCCGACGCGCTCGATGTCGGTCACATCGTCCCTTTCGCTGGTCTTCGGCCGGGTCAGGCCGCCCCGGTCGGGTGCCTGCTCCGTTCGTGCACGTTACCGCCAAGTATCGATGATCGATCGCCGGGGTCGGGCATCCTGGGCGCGGAGACGGTCCGCGGGGGCGCGGACCGGCGGCGACAGGGGTGGCGGATGGGCCGGGTGACTCGTCGGGCGTTCACGGCGGCAGCGCTGTCGACGCTCGTACTCGGGGGAGACGTGGACAGCACGGCGGCCGCGCCGGCCGGCCGGCGGCGCTCGGGCGGCGAGATGCGCGGCATGTGGCTGGCGACCGTGGTCAACCGCGACTGGCCCTCCCGTCCCGGCCTGCCCGCGCTGCAGCAGCGCACCGAACTGATCGCCCACCTCGACACGGCGGTCCGCGACCGGCTCAACACGGTGGTCTTCCAGGTACGGCCCACCGCGGACGCCCTGTGGCCCTCGCCGTACGAGCCCTGGTCGCAGTACCTCACCGGCGTCCAGGGCCTCGACCCGGGCTGGGACCCGCTCGGCACGGCCGTCGCCGAGGCGCACGCGCGGGGCCTGGAACTGCACGCCTGGTTCAACCCGTACCGCGTCGCCCACCACACGGACCCGACGAGACTGGTCGCGGACCACCCCGCGCGCAGGCACCCGGACTGGGCGGTGCCGTACGGCGGGAAGCTCTACTACGACCCCGGGCTGCCCGAGGTGCGGGCCTTCGTCCAGGACGCCATGCTCGACGCGGTGCGCAGGTACCCCGTCGACGCCGTGCACTTCGACGACTACTTCTACCCGTACCCGGTGGCGGGCCAGACCTTCGACGACGACGCGGCCTACGACCGGCACGGCGGCGCCTTCCCGGACCGGGCCGCCTGGCGCCGCGACAACATCGACCGGCTGGTGCGGGAGACGGCCGCCCGTGTCAAAGCGCTGCGGCCCGGGACCCGCTTCGGCGTCAGCCCCTTCGGGGTGTGGCGCAACGCCGTCACCGACCCGCTCGGCTCCGACACCCGGGCGGGCGTGCAGACGTACGACGACCTGTACGCGGACACCCGCAGGTGGGCGCGCGAGAACTGGATCGACTACATCTGCCCGCAGCTGTACTGGAACATCGGCTTCACCGCCGCCGACTACGCGACGCTGCTGCCCTGGTGGGCGGAGGTCGTCCGGGGCACCCGCACGGAGCTGTACCTGGGGGAGGCGCTGTACAAGGCGGGCGATCCGGCGCAGCCCGCGGCCTGGCAGGACCCGGCCGAACTCTCCCGCCACCTCACGCTGGCGAAGCGGTACCCGCAGGCGCGCGGGCACGTCTTCTTCGCCGCCCACGACGTGGCCGTGGACCGCGTCGACGCGATGGCGCGGGTGGTGACCGACCACTACCGGCGGCCTGCGAAGCCCCCGCGCTGACCGGGCACCGGCCGTCCGCGCGGCGGGGCCCCACGCCGGTGGGGCCCCGGTTCCTAGCGGGCGGTGTCGCTGTGACGGATCTCGGTGTCGGGGCCGGGTGAGCACACGGCCTCGTGCCCGTCCTGGAAGCGGACGCGGTACGGGGGTGTGCCCTCCTGCCCCATCACCTCGACGATGTCGGCGACCTTGTCGTGCTGACCGACCACCCTGCCGTGCTGGACAAGCTGGTCGCCCACGATTGCATGCATCTGCTGGGCCTCCTCCGGGTGCGGGAGCAGCGGTCCGTGGCCCCGATTCTACGGCGCGAGACGCTCCCGGGACCCGGTGCGGGGGGTGCCGCTCAACCCCTCGCCCGCTGCGTGACGACGATGCACACGAGCACCGCCGCTGCCGTCAGCGGGGCGGCCACCGTGAGGTGTTCGCCCAGCAACAGCACCGACCACACCAGTGTGAGCAGCGGCTGCGCCAACTGCAACTGGCTGGCCTTGGGGACGCCGACGGCGGCCATGCCCCGGTACCAGACGACCAGGCCGAGGAACTGCGAACCCGCCGCGACCCACACCAGCCCGGCCACGCTGTGCGCGGTCAGGTGCACCGGCTCGTACGACAGCGCGAGCAGCGCGGCCGGCACACCGAGCGGCAGACACAGCACCAGGGCCCAGCCGATCACCTGCCATCCCGGCATCACCCGGGCCAGCCGGCCGCCCTCGGTGTAGCCGGCCGCGCACACCAGCAGCGCGGCGAACAGGTACAGGTCGGCCGCGCCGAGTGCGCCGCCGCTCTGCTGCACCGTGAAGACGCCCACCGCGGCGGCGCCGGCGAGGGCCGCCGCCCAGAACGCGCGGGAGGGCCGGATGCCCGTGCGCAGCGCGGACAGCAGCGCGGTCGTCAGCGGCAGCAGACCGACCACGACGGCGGCGTGCGCGGTCGTGGACGTCCGCAGCGCCAGCGTGGTCAGCAGGGGGAAGCCGACGACGACGCCGGCGGCGACGACCGCGAGGCCCGCCCAGTGCCGGCGGCCCGGCAGCGGCACGCGCAGGGCGAGCAGGCAGCCGCCCGCGATCAGCGCCGCCAGCACGCTGCGCACGGCCACCAGCGACCAGGGCCCGAAGCCCTCCAGGCCCCAGGCGGTGGCGGGGAAGGTGAGGGAGAAGGCGACGACGCCCAGGCCGGCCTGGAGGGTGCCCGCGGACATCACCCCGGAGGGGGTGTCCACCGCTATCCGGGTCGGTGCGGTAGCGCTACTCTGTACTCTCATGCAAGAGAATAGCAGTGTGTCCGAGCTGGCGAATCAGCTGCGTCGTGAGCTCGACCGCTACTCACCAGGTGGAAAGCTGCCGTCCAGCCGTGCTCTCGTCGAGCGGTTCCGGGTCAGTCCGGTGACCGTCTCGCGAGCCCTCGCCCAGCTGTCCGCCGAGGGCCTGGTGACGACCCGCCCGGGCGCCGGCGCCTTCCGGGCCCCGACCGCTCCCGCGACCGCCCGTCGCGGCGACACCTCCTGGCAGGAGGTCACCCTCAGCGCGGACGCCGCCGCCGACCTCGTGCCGCGCTCCGTGGACGCCTCCGGAGTCCTCGTCTCGCTCGCCGCACCGCCGCCCGGAGTCATCGAGTTCAACGGCGGCTACCTGCACCCCTCGCTCCAGCCGGAGCGGGCCATGGCGGCCGCCCTGTCCCGGGCGGGCCGCCGGCCCGGCGCCTGGGGGCGGCCGCCCATGGAGGGGCTGCCCGAGCTGCGGGAGTGGTTCGCGCGGAGCATCGGCGGGCCCGGCGGCGCCGTCACGGCCGCGGAGGTCCTGGTCACCGCGGGCGGCCAGTCGGCGCTGACCACCGCGCTGCGCGCCCTCGCCCCGCCCGGCGCGCCCGTCCTGGTGGAGTCGCCCACCTACCCCGGCATGCTGGCGATCGCCCGCGCGGCCGGACTGCGCCCGGTCCCGGTGCCGGTGGACGCGGACGGCGTACGACCCGCGCTGCTCGCGGACGCGTTCCGGGCGACCGGCGCCCGCGTCTTCGTCTGCCAGCCGCTGTTCCAGAACCCGACCGGCGCGGTGCTCGCCCCCGGACGCCGCGGTGAGGTGCTCCGCATCGCCCGCGAGGCCGGGGCGTTCGTCGTGGAGGACGACTTCGTACGACGGCTCGTGCACGAGGACGCGGGACCGCTGCCGCGTCCGCTCGCCGCCGAGGACCCCGACGGAGTCGTCGTGCACGTGGGCTCCCTGACCAAGGCGACCTCGCCCAGCTTCCGGGTGAGCGCGCTCGCCGCACACGGCCCGGTCCTGGAACGGCTGCGCGCCATCCAGGTCGTCGACACCTTCTTCGTGCCCCGGCCGCTGCAGGAGGCCGCGCTCGAACTTGTCGGCTCGCCCGCCTGGCCCCGCCATCTGCGGGCGGTGTCCGCCGAGTTGCGGACCCGCCGGACCGTGATGACGGCCGCGCTGCGCACCGGACTGCCCGAACTGTCCCTGCCGCACGTCCCGTCGGGCGGATACCACCTGTGGCTGCGGCTGCCCGAGGGCACCGACGAACCGGCCTTCACCGCGGCCGCCCTGCGCGCGGGCGTGGCGCTCACCCCGGGCCGCCCCTACTTCAGCGCCGAACCGCCCGCGGCCCACGTACGCCTGAGTTTCGCCGCGGTGGCCGGCACGGGGGAGATCACCGAGGGCGTACGACGGCTGCGCACCGCGTGCGACGAGGCCCTCGGAGCGGCCCCGGCCGCCAAGCCCCCCGCCCGGGCGTGAAAACCGTTCGACGCGACAGCCGCCGACCTGGAAATCTCCCCGCATGACCACCACAGCGCGCCTCGCCGAGGGCTTCGACGTCTCCACCGACCCCGACCGCGTCGACGCCGAGTGGGTGCACCGGAGGCTGTCCACCGACGCGTACTGGGCGCTCGGCCGGTCCCGGCAGAAGCAGGACCTGGCGATCGCCGGCTCCCTCAACTTCGGCGTGTACGCGACGCCCTCGGGGGAGCAGGTGGCGTACGCCCGGGTCGTCACCGACCGGGCGACCTTCGCCTGGCTGTGCGACGTGTACGTGGACCCGTCGGTCCGCGGCCGGGGCATCGGCACGGCGCTCGTCGAGGCCGTCCGCGAGCACCTGCGGCCGTACGGACTGCGGCGCGTCCTGCTCGCCACCCACGACGCGCACGGGGTGTACGAGAAGGCCGGGTTCGCGGCGCTGGCGAAGCCGGAGCACTGGATGGCGCTCCTTTTCGAGTGACATGTCCGCCAGGTCCGGCCCGCTGCGGCAACCTTTCGCATACCCAGGGTAACTGGCTGGTGGCAGCCCTTGACCTGCGAACTCTCACGACTCACCATCGCCGCATGCCACTTCGCGTCACGTTCGTCGCCGCGGCACGCGGGTCCTCGCTGCTCGCGGAACGCTTCGAGGACGACCGGCCACTGGACCAGGCCGGATGGGAGGAGGTGCAGCGCGCCGCCCCCGGCCTGCTGCCGCTCGCGGCGGCCGAACTGCGCTACTGCTCACCGACCCCGCGCAGCCGCAGCACCGGTGACGCCCTGGGATACGCGCCGCTCGTGCAACTCGCCCTGCGGGACTGTGACATGGGCCGCTGGCGGGGGCTGACGCTCGGTGAGGCGATGGCCCGGGAGCCGGAGGCCGTGGACGCCTGGCTCGCCCAGCCGCAGGCCATTCCGCACGGCGGTGAGTCCCTGTTCGCCTTCATCTCCCGGGTCGGCGGCTGGCTGGACACCCGGCCCGTCGGGGACGGCGGTGCCGTCGTCGCCGTGGCCGAGCCGTCCGTGATCCGGGCGGCCCTGGTGTACGCCCTCCAGGCGCCGCCCTCGACCTACTGGAACATCGACGTGCGCCCCCTGTCGACGACCACCGTCTCGGGCAGCGCACGCCGCTGGAACCTCCGCCTCGACGGGGTGTCCGCTCAGTCCTCGCGGGCGTAGTCCGTGGTGAGCACCAGGTCCTTGGCCGGACCGCGGACCCGCCACACCGACCGCCAGTGGTCCCGGCCGAGGACGGTGAACTCCCCGCGGTAGAGGTCCGCCGCGCACGGATGGTCGGCGAGGTGGTGCCCGGAGGTCAGGTCCAGGCCGTGAAAGGGCCGCCCGTCGGCGAAACGCACGTCCGCGGCCCCCGGCGACCCCCCTGGCAGGAAGAGCAACGTCCGTTCGGCGGGACGGCCGACACCGTGCCAGCGGAAGACACCGGACTCGTGCTGCAGCAGCCCGGCGCGGGCGGCGGGGCCGCCGGCGGGAGGCAGGCGGCCGCCGCCCACCGGCTCCCTCGCGCCCGACGGGCGGCCGTTGCCGGGCGCGTGGTTCGCGTCGGTGGTGCCGTGTCCGTGGGGCGGGTGGTTCGCGTCGGTGCTTTCCGTGCCGGGCAGCCGACCTGCGCCGGGCGGGCCGACCCAGCCCGGCACGCGGCTTCCGCCCTGCGAGCCGACCCCGCCCGGCAGGCCGCCCGGCTCGGCCAAAATTCCTGCCTCCGCGCTCAGCGGCCGGAAGACGGTCGTGCCCTCGAACCGGCCCTCCTCGCCGCTCGCGAGGTCCCGCACCGACCGGGACACCCGCCAGCTCCCGGCGAGATGGCCGAGTACGTCGGACACCGGCCAGAAACCGTCCATCAGCCCCTCCCTCCGCGTCGCCGCCCACCCCGGCGGACGCTCCCGGGCGTGCTCCCACCAGTTGGCGAACCCTCACCCAGAATCAGGGCCGGCCACCCGCCGGGGTCACCGGCGCCCCCGGCGGCGGAACCAGCCGGGGCCCGGCTGGAGCGGCATGGGTGACGAGCCCGTGGCCGGGGGCGCGGACGGCCCCGCCGGGCCTCCGGGGGCGCCCCCCGCCGGCCCGGCGGGCGCGGCGGGAGAGGGAACCGCCTGCCGCGGGCCCGTGGGCGCGCCGAACCCCCCGCCGGCCGACGGTGCCTGGGCGGGCGGCCCGAACGGCGGGAGCGTCTTGAAGCGTTCGTCCAGCGTCACGGTCGGGGCTATGCGCCGCAGCGCGGCCCGGACCAGGGTGAGGGGATGGTCGGGGAACCGCGCGTCCCACTCCTCGTGGTCGCCCACGTGGTACGGCAGTCCGCCCTGGAGCCCGTTGGCGTACGGGTGCGCCCGGAAGTACTCGGCCGGCCCCACCTGACCCATGATCATCGCCTCGCGCATGCCGGTCGTCGCCCCTTCGGCGGCCTGCACCTTCACCACCGTGCTGCAACCGGCCCGGGGGACCGTCCACGAGCCGAGGAAGACCTGACCGTGCCCGTCCGGACGCGGCATCTTGACCAGCTGAAGGACCGCAGGGACGCCGTCCACGACGCCCGCCGCCGCCTCGATCAGGCCGCCGCCGGCCGCGGCCACGCCGTGCGCGAGGACGGAGCGGAGCCGCTCCGGCTCCTCCAGGGGGGCGGGCAGGTCCGGCACCTGGTCGAAGTAGTGGACCGACAGCAGAACGCCTCGCTCGTCCATCCACACGCCCGGCTCTCGCTCGGTGAAGCCGGTCAGGTCCATGCCGGTGATCGGTGTCATGTAGATCATCATGACGGGCCGGAGCGGCCGCCCGGCCCTCGGGGCCCGTCGAGACCCGAATGAATTGCATAAACGTGCAGCGAAACGTATAGTCATGCCATCCAAGAGGAGGATGGACACCATGGCGGTACGGGCGGCAGTGGCCGGGGCGAGCGGGTACGCGGGCGGAGAACTCCTGCGTCTGCTCCTGACGCACCCCGGTGTCGAGATCGGCGCCCTGACCGGCAACTCCAACGCCGGTCAGCGGCTCGGCGGGCTCCAGCCGCACCTGCTGCCGCTGGCCGACCGGGTCCTCGCCGAGACGACCCCCGAGGTCCTCGCCGGACACGACGTCGTCTTCCTCGCACTTCCGCACGGCCAGTCCGCCGCCGTCGCCGAGCAGCTCGGCCCCGACGTCCTCGTCGTGGACATGGGCGCCGACTTCCGGCTGAAGGACGCGGGCGACTGGGAGCGCTTCTACGGCTCCCCGCACGCCGGCACCTGGCCGTACGGCCTGCCCGAACTGCCGGGCGCCCGCGCCGCGCTGGAGGGGTCCAGGCGCATCGCGGTGCCCGGCTGCTACCCGACAGCCGTCTCCCTGGCGCTCTTCCCGGCCTACGCCGCCGGACTCGCCGCCACCGAGGCCGTGATCGTCGCCGCGTCCGGCACGTCCGGCGCCGGCAAGGCGGCCAAGCCCCACCTGCTGGGCAGCGAGGTCATGGGGTCCATGTCGCCGTACGGCGTCGGCGGGGTCCACCGGCACACACCCGAGATGATCCAGAACCTCTCCGCGGCGGCCGGCGAGCCGGTCTCCGTCTCCTTCACCCCGACCCTCGCGCCGATGCCCCGCGGCATCCTCGCCACATGCAGCGCGAAGGCCGTCGAGGGCGTCACCGGCGAGGTGCTGCGCGCCGTCTACCAGAAGGCGTTCGCCGACGAGCCGTTCGTGCACCTGCTGCCCGAGGGGCAGTGGCCCGCGACGGCGTCCGTCCACGGTTCCAACGCCGTTCAGGTGCAGGTCGCACACGACGAGGCCGCGGGCCGCATCATCGCCATCAGCGCGATCGACAACCTGGCCAAGGGCACCGCGGGCGGTGCCGTCCAGAGCATGAACATCGCCCTCGGACTCGACGAGACCACCGGACTGTCCACGATCGGACTCGCACCGTGATCCGGGGGCACCTCCCGGCGCCGGCCGGGGGAGCACCCGCGGCCGCCGAGCCGTGGACGACGACGACCGCCGCGCCGCGGCACCCCGCGGGCGGAGAAGCGAACGAGGAGATGCAGTGAGCGTCACCGCAGCACAGGGGTTCCGGGCGGCGGGCATCGCCGCCGGGATCAAGCAGAACGGAAACCCGGACCTGGCACTCGTGGTCAACACCGGGCCCCGCCGCGCCGCCGCCGGTGTCTTCACCTCCAACCGCGTCAAGGCCGCGCCGGTCCTGTGGTCCGAGCAGGTCCTCAAGGGCGGCCAGGTCTCCGCCGTGATCCTCAACTCCGGTGGCGCCAACGCCTGTACGGGGCCCAAGGGCTTCCAGGACACGCACGCCACCGCCGAGAAGGTCGCCGAGGTGCTGGAGGGCCACAGCGCGGGCGAGGTGGCCGTGTGCTCCACCGGCCTCATCGGTGTCCTGCTCCCGATGGACAGACTCCTGCCGGGCGTGGGCGCGGCGGCGGAGGCCCTGAGCGAGCACGGCGGTGAGAAGGCCGCCATCGCCATCAAGACCACCGACACCGTCCACAAGACGTCGGTCGTGACCCAGGACGGCTGGACCGTCGGCGGCATGGCCAAGGGCGCCGGCATGCTCGCCCCCGGCCTGGCCACCATGCTCGTGGTGCTGACCACCGACGCCGACCTCGACAGCGCCACCCTGGACAAGGCCCTGCGCGCCGCCACCGCGGTCACCTTCGACCGCGTCGACTCCGACGGCTGCATGTCCACCAACGACACCGTGCTGCTGCTCGCCTCGGGCGCGTCCGGACGCACCCCCGGGTACGAGGAGTTCGCCGCCGCCGTACGCACCGTCTGCGACGACCTCGGCCAGCAGCTGATCCGGGACGCCGAGGGTGCCAGCAAGGACATCAGGGTCGAGGTGGTCAACGCGGCGAGCGAGGCCGACGCCGTCGAGGTCGGCCGCTCCATCGCCCGCAACAACCTCCTCAAGTGCGCGATCCACGGCGAGGACCCCAACTGGGGCCGCGTCCTGTCCGCCATCGGCACCACGTCCGCCGCCTTCGAGCCCGACCGGCTGAACGTCGCCATCAACGGGGTCTGGGTGTGCCGCGACGGCGGCGTCGGCGAGGACCGCGACCAGGTCGACATGCGCTACCGCGAGGTGCACATCGTCGCCGACCTCGCGGCCGGCACCGAGACCGCCACGATCTGGACCAACGACCTCACCGCGGACTACGTCCACGAGAACAGCGCGTACTCGTCATGAGCAATGTGACCCGGAAGCACACCGCCCTGCCGAAGGCGCAGATCCTCATCGAGGCGCTGCCCTGGCTGGTCCGGCACAACGGCAGGACCGTCGTCATCAAGTTCGGCGGCAACGCCATGATCGACGAGGACCTGAAGGCCGCGTTCGCCCAGGACGTCGTGTTCCTGCACCACGCCGGCCTCAAGCCCGTCGTGGTGCACGGCGGCGGCCCGCAGATCAGCGCCGCCCTCGACCGGCACGGCATCGTCAGCGAGTTCAAGGCCGGCCTGCGCGTCACCACCGAGGACGCCATGGACGTCGTACGGATGGTGCTGGCCGGGCAGGTCCAGCGTGAACTCGTGGGCCTCCTCAACCAGCACGGCCCGCTCGCCGTCGGCCTCACCGGCGAGGACGCGCACACCATCACCGCAACCAAGCACCAGCCCGAGATCGACGGGGAGTTGGTCGACATCGGGCGGGTGGGCGAGATCACCGCGATCGACACCGGCGCGATCGAGGCGCTGCTCGCCGACGGCCGTATCCCGGTCGTCTCCTCGATCGCACGGAGCCAGGACGACGGACATGTCTACAACGTCAATGCTGATACGGCTGCTGCGGCACTCGCTGCGGCGCTGGGCGCCGAAACCCTCATGGTCCTCACCGACGTCGAGGGCCTCTACGAGGACTGGCCGCACAGCGACGAGGTGATCAGCCGCCTCACCGCCTCCCAACTGGAGAAGCTGCTGCCGGAGTTGTCCGCCGGCATGGTGCCGAAGATGGAGGGCTGCCTGCACGCCGTACGCGGCGGGGTGAACACCGCGCGGGTCATCGACGGCCGGGTGCAGCACTCGATCCTGCTGGAGATCTTCACCGACGAGGGCATCGGCACGATGGTCGTGCCCGACGCGCAAGAGGGGGATGCCGAATGACCGGGACCGCGACCAACGCAGAGCTCACCGAGCGCTGGCAGGGTTCGCTGATGAACAACTACGGCACCCCGCGCCTCCCGCTCGTGCGCGGCGCGGGCACCAGGCTCTGGGACGCCGACGGCCAGGAGTACGTCGACTTCGTCGGCGGCATCGCGGTCAACGCGCTCGGGCACGCGCACCCGGCGATCGTCCGGGCGGTCAGTGAGCAGATCGCCTCCCTCGGGCACGTCTCCAACCTCTTCGTCGCCGAGCCGCCCGTCGCGCTCGCCGAACGGCTCCTCCAGCTCTTCGGCCGCGAGGGCAGGGTCTACTTCTGCAACTCGGGCGCCGAGGCCAACGAGGGCGCCTTCAAGATCGGCCGGCTCACCGGGCGCACCCACATGGTGGCCACCGAGGGCGGCTTCCACGGCCGGACCATGGGCGCCCTCGCCCTCACCGGCCAGCCCGGCAAACGCGAGCCGTTCCTGCCGCTGCCCGGCGACGTCACCCATGTGCCCTACGGCGACCCGCAGGCGCTGGCCGCCGCGGTCACCGAGGACACCGCCCTCGTCGTCATCGAGCCGATCCAGGGCGAGAACGGGGTCGTGGTGCCCCCGCCGGGCTACCTCAAGGCGGCCCGCGCCATCACGGCCGCCTCCGGCTCGCTGCTGGTCCTCGACGAGGTGCAGACCGGTGTCGGCCGTACCGGCCACTGGTTCGAGTACCAGGCGCACGAGGGCGTCCTGCCGGACGTCGTCACGCTCGCGAAGGGGCTCGGCGGGGGCCTTCCGCTGGGCGCCACCGTCGCCTTCGGGCGGGCGGCCGAACTGCTGCGCCCCGGGCACCACGGCACGACCTTCGGCGGCAACCCGGTCGCCTGCGCCGCCGGCCTCGCGGTCCTCGACACGATCGCGTCCGAGGGCCTGCTGGACAACGTGAAGCGGCAGAGCGCGCAGCTGCGCGACGGAATCGAGGCACTGGGCCACCCGTTGATCGCCCATGTCCGGGGCGCGGGCCTCCTGCTGGGTATCGTGCTCACCGAGCCTCTCGCGCCGCAGGTGCAGCAGGCGGCTCAGGACGCCGGCCTCCTGGTGAACGCGCCCGCCCCCGATGTCGTACGGCTGATGCCGCCGCTGAATCTCGGCGACGACGAGGTGGACGCCCTCCTCCGGGCGCTGCCCGGCGTCCTGGACGTGGCCAACGGGGACGGATGACGCGGGGAATGAGACGACGATGAGCCAGGCGCAGGATCACGACCAGACCGCGGGTCCCGCCGTGCCGCAGACCCGCACCGCACGCCACCGCCGGATCGTGGACATCCTCAACCGGCAACCGGTGCGCTCGCAGAGCCAGTTGGCGAAGCTTCTCGCCGACGACGGGCTGACCGTCACCCAGGCGACGCTCTCCCGGGACCTCGACGAGCTGAACGCGGTGAAGATCCGCAACACCGACGGCGACCTCATCTACGCGGTCCCGAGCGAGGGCGGCTTCCGCACCCCGCGCGCACCGCTGGGCGGGTCGGCGAAGGAGGACCGGATGCGGCGCCTGTCCGCGGAGCTGCTGATCTCCGCGGAGGCCTCCGCGAACCTCGTGGTCCTGCGCACCCCGCCCGGCGCGGCGCAGTTCCTCGCCTCGGCCATCGACCAGGCGGAACTGCAGGACATCCTCGGCACCATCGCCGGCGACGACACCCTGCTGCTGATCAGCCGCGACCCGCTGGGCGGCCAGGCCCTGGCGGACCACCTGCTGCGCCTGGCCCAGAACGGCCACTGACCCCCTCCGGGCTGGTCGACTGGGCCAAGTACGGCGAGGCGTGCTTCAAGGGAGGTCTCCAGACCGTGGCCGTGGGAGCCGTTACCGGAGCGTCCGAGACGGGCGTTGGGGCCGCCGTGGCCTTCGGGGGTGGTTGTGCCACAGACGTTGGCCTGGAGGTGCTGTCGGACCACGGGCCGAACGGCTCAGGGTCCGCCAGCAAGGCGATCGACTACGTCCTCAGGGCAACCTTGCACAGCCCGGCCGCCCATCGGCCGCTTCACCAGGAACAGAACCCCTGCCTCTCGGCGGGGGCCGTTACCCCTGGCGCGAGGGCACGCCGCTCGCTCGACGGCGCCGCCGGGGCAGGTAGGCCGGACAGAACACGGGGAGGTGCGCACACGGCGCACCTCCCCACCCCACCCGAAGGATGCTCTTTCCGCCGAACGGCCGGGGGCTCACCCCAGCCGCCCGGCCAACCCCCCGGTGCACCGGACCTCGTCGCCCGCCGTGATCAGGAGGGCCTCGACGCCCGGGAGGGACTCCAGCCAGGCCAGGCCCTCCCGGGAACCCATCGCGAAGGCCGCCGTCGCCCAGCAGTCCGCCCAGGTCAGTGACGGGGCCACGACGGTCACCGCGACCAGGTCGGTGACCGCGGAGCGGCCGGTGCGCGGGTCGACGATGTGGGCGCCGCGTTCGGCGGTGCCGGAGGTGGCGACGGCCAGCTCGTCCGTGCCGCCTGCGGAGATCACCGCGGCCAGCCCGCCGGGCCGCAGCGGGTCCGACACCCCGACGCGCCACGGCCGCTGGGGTCCCGGCGTGCCGAGCAGCTGGACGTCGCCGCCCCCGTTGACGCTCACCCCGCTCGCGCCCGCCGCCGCGAGGAGCCGCGCCGCGCGCTCGGCGGCCCAGCCCTTGACGATGCCGGTCGGGTCGAGCCGTCCCTCGTAGCGCAGACTGAACCAGCCCTCGCTGGTCCGCTCCGCCTCAGCGCCGAGCGCCAGCACCTCGGCGACCAGCGGATCGCACTCCTCGACGGTCAGCTCACCGCGGGCCAGCCGGGAGAGCTCGCTGTCCTCGCGGTACGTGCTGAAAACCTCGTTCACCCGGTGCAGTCGGGCGACGGCCTCCTGGAGCGCCGCCGCCACCGCACCCGGTTCCCCGCCGCGGACGTCGAAGGAGAAGACCGTCCCCATGACCTCCTCCGCATGACGTACCGCGGCGGGAGCTTCCGCAGGATCGGCCACCGTGTCAGCCACCGGCCTGATCCAGCGCCGACTGCAGCGACTGCTTGTAGCCGCTGCTGGTGTACGTCGCCCCGGACACCGAGTCGATGTCGGCGCTGCCGGCGGCCACCGCCTCCTGGTTGAGCCTGGGCACGGACAGCGCGGTCTTCTGGTCGCTGGTCCCGCCCTTCGGCGCCTGGATCGTCTCGGCCTTGGTGATCTTCCCGCCGCTGACGGTGATCCGGACCTGGACGGGCCCGTACTGCGTCTGCGCCACGCTGCCGGTGACGGTCCGGGTGATCTCCGCGCCGCCCGAGCCCTTCGAGGCGCCCGAACCGGCGGGGGCGGAGGCGCTCCGCGAGGCGCCCGCGGCGGGCTGGGCCGCCTTGGCCTTGTCCAGCGCCGACTGCAGGGACTGCTTGTAGCCGTTGCTGGTGTACGTCGCCCCGGAGACGGCGTCGATGTCCGCGCTCTGCGCCGCGAGAGCTTCCTGGTTGAGCTTGGGCACGGACAGCGCGGTCTTCTGGTCGCTGGTCCCGCCCTTCGGCGCCTGGACGGCCTCCGCCTTGGTGATCTTCCCGCCGCTCAGGGTCAGGCGCACCTGCACCGCGCCGTACTGGGTCTGGGCCACGGCACCGGTGACGGTGCCGTTCCCGGCCGCCTCGGCGCCGCCCTGTGCCGCCTCCTGGGCCGGCGCGGTCTGCTGCGGGGCCGCGCCGCCCGCCGCCGCCGCGGACGCCGGGTCGGACGCCGGCTTCAGCGACAGCAGCAGCACGACTCCCGACACGGTCGCGGCGGTGGCCAGCACGACACGCCGGATGGGGTGACTCTTCCTCATCTGGTTGAGCTCCTGAAGTCCCGTCGCTCACATCTCGAACGACTCGTGATGGATGCGGCGGGCGGGAACCCCCGCGCCGCGCAGTGCTTCGTAGACGGACTGCGCGAAGCCGTTCGGCCCGCACATGAACACGTCGTGGTCGTCGATGTCCGGCAGCTTGCGCCGCAGGCTCTCCGCGGAGATGTCCGGGCGTTCCCCGTCCGGGCTGTTGACCGCGTACATGAGCCGGGCGCCGCGCTCGTCGGCGATGGCCGCGAGCTCGTCCCACAGCGCCAGGTCCTGGGTGCTGTTGGCCCGGTAGAGCAGGGTGATGTCGCCGGACGCGCCCGGCAGCGTCTCGAACAGGGCCCGCATCGGGGTGATGCCGACACCGCCCGCGACCAGCAGCACCTTGCCCCGGCTGCGCCGGCTCGCGGTCAGCGCGCCGTACGGCCCCTCCGCCCACACCTTCGTGCCGGGTGTCAGCTCGCGCAGCCCGGCGCTGTGGTCGCCGATCGCCTTCACGGTGATCCGCAGCATGTCGGGGCGGGGCGCCGCCGACAGCGAGTAGGGGTGCGAGCTGAAGCGCATGCCCGGGGCGAGGAACCGCCAGCGGAAGAACTGACCCGCCTCCGCGCCCATCCGGTGCAGCTTCCGCCCGCCGATGAGGACCGACACGATGCCCGGCGTCTCCTCGATGACCGCCTCGACCCACATGCGGTGACGCAGGTTCAGCCGGATCGGGGTGAGGATGCGGTACCAGACGACCAGGGCGGTGACCGAGCCGTACAGCGCGTACCAGACCGTCTTGGCGACCGGCTCGACCGCGAAGTCGTTGCCGGTGGTGAGCTGGTGCCAGAACGTCAGGAACACCGCCGCGTACGTCATCAGGTGCACGTGGTACCAGGTGTCGTACGGCATCCGGCGGCGGATCCCGCCGATCGAGACCAGCCCGATGAGCAGCAGCAGGCCGGCGCCGATGGCGGCCTTGCCCATGTCGGGCAGCTGGTTGATGGAGTCCGTGGTCTGCTGGACGATGTCGCCGAGTGACTTGCCGGCCTGCAGGGCGTAGCCCCACATGGTCAGGAAGATGTGGGCGAGGACCAGGCAGAGCGTGTAGCGGCCGCTCATCGCGTGCCAGCGGGCGACCCGGTCGGAGCCGACCCGGCGTTCCAGCGCGGGCACCCGGGCCATCTGGAGCACCACGAGCGCCATCAGGTAGCCGGCCAGCAGGCCGGTGATCCGGCCCGCGTTGAGGATCTTGCCGTTGTCGTCGGGGATCGACGCGGTGTTGTGCCACCACAGCCACAGCACGCCGGCCGCGCCGGCCCAGACGGCGATCAGCAGGATGGTCGCCGGCGAACGGCGCGGGCGGATGCGGCGCATCGTCTGGCGGCGGGCGGCGCGGCCGCCTGCGAGCGTCGTGGTCACGGTTCCTCCGGGGACGGGGCAAGGGGGGTGGCGTGGTCCCTCGGTCCTCAGATACGTGCCGTGGCGCCGGTGTGTTCAGCTACCGGCTGAGTCCAGTGCGGACTGGAGTGACTGGCGGTAACCGTCACTCGTGTACGTGGCACCCGAGACGGTGTCGATCGAGGCGCTCTGCGCGGTCAGGGCCTCACTGCGCAGCCGGGGAAGGGCGTAGCTGTTGATCTCCTGGTCCCGTGGGTTGTCCGTGGGGTAGGTGACGGCCGTCACGTCGGTGAGCTTGCCGTTCTTCAGCGTGATCCGCACCTGGACGGGACCCCAACGGGTCTGGACGGTGTCCCCGGCCACGGACTTGGAGCTGCTGGAGCCGCTGGTGGACCCGCTTCCCGACGTACCGCCGGACCCGCCTCCCGACCCGCTCGACGCGCCCGCCGAAGGGGCGGTGGACGGTGCGGTCGCCGGCGCCGACACGGCGATCTGCGGGGTCGTGTGCGGCTTCAGGGACAGCAGCAGCACCATCCCGGACACGGTGGCGGCGCTCGCCAGCACGATCCGGCGCAGCGGACGGTTCTTCTTCAGCGCGTGCACGTCTGCGGCCCCGATTCTTCCTGCCTCACGGCTTCCTGCCTCACTGCTCTCAGAGCTCGAATCTCAGAGCTCGAACGACTCGTGGTGGATACGGCGGTCGGGCACACCGGCGGCGCGCAACGCCTCGTACAGGTCGCGGGCGAACCCGTGCGGCCCGCAGAGGTACACGTCGTGCGCGGCGAGGTCGGGCACCGCCCGGCGCAGCGACCCCGCGGTGAAAGTCGGGCGCCGGCCGTCCGCCCCGTTCAGCGCGTACAGCACCTTCGCGCCCCGCCACCGCGCGATGGCCTCCAGCTCGCCGCCCAGCGCCAGGTCCTCGGACCGGCTCGCCCGGTACAGCAGGGTCACCTCGCCCGGCAGCGTCTCGAACAGCGCCCGGAGCGGGGTGATGCCGACGCCGCCGCCGATCAGCAGCGCCTTCGGCGCGGTACGCCGGTCGGCGGTGAGGGAGCCGTACGGACCCTCCGCCCACACCCGGACCCCGGGCCGCAGCAGGGGGACCGCCGCGCTGTGGTCACCGAGCGACTTGACGGTGATCCGCATCAGGTCGGGGCGGGGCGGCGCCGACAGGGAGTACGGCGTGGAGGTCCACCACATGCCCTCGGTGAGGAACCGCCAGCGGAAGAACTGCCCGGCCTGCGCGCCCAGTTCGTCCAGGCGCCGCCCGCGTACGACGACGGACCACACGCCCGCCGCCTCCTGGTGCACCGACTCGACCCGCAGCCGGTGCCGCAGGTTCAGCCGCACCGGCACCAGGACGCGGAACCAGACGACCAGCGCCGCGACCCCCAGGTACAGCGCGTACCAGGCGGCCTGGACCGGGCCGCCGCCGGTGAGGTCGGTGCCCAGCTGGACCTGGTGGAAGAAGGTGAGGAACACGGCCAGGTAGGTGAGCAGGTGCACGTAGTACCAGAACTCGAAGCCGACCCGCCGCCGCACGGCACGCGCCGACGTGATGCCGACCGCGAACAGGATCACCGTGCCGGCGGTCGCCTTCAGCATGTCCGGATAGTCGAGGACCACCGTCAGCGTCTCGTGCACGAACGACGCGCCGTCCTGGGCGGCGTACCCGGTGAGGATCAGCACGATGTGCGCGACCAGCAGACAGACCGTGTATCGGCCCGCCATCGCGTGCCAGCGCGCCACCCGGTCGGAGCCGATCCGGCGCTCCAGCAGCGGCACCCGGGCCATCATCCCGACGAGCACCGCGCAGGCGTAGCCGCACAGCAGTCCCGCGATCCGCCCGGCGTTCGTCAGCCAGCCGGCCGTGCCGACCACCGACCCGGCGTTCAGCCACCACGCCGCCACCGCGGCCGCGGCCCCGGCCCACAACAGGGCGAGCAGCGGGGCCGCGGGGGAGCGGCGGGCGGCGGGCGGCACCGGCGGTGCCGTCGTCCGCTCGTGCAGGGTGGTCATGGGTGCGACCTTTCTTCCGTCCTGGCCACCACTGTGCGGGCCCAACCTCTGAGCACGCTCTCAACCGGCACCCGCCGAGCGCACTCAGAGGAAACTCAGAGGGTGCGCGGGCGCCGGCCGCCGTGCCGAGGGGCGATCCTGGAGAGGCGATGAACACCACCCGCTCCGGCCGCCCCGCGCTCACCCGCCCCGACGGCACGCCCCTGCGCGTCCTCGTCGTCGACGACGACCCCGACCTCGCCGAGGTGCTGTGCGGCGCCCTGCGCTACGAGGGCTGGCAGGTGCGCGCGGCCGGCGACGGCGCGTCGGCGGTCACCGCGGCCCGCGACCTGGCGCCGGACGCCGTCGTGCTGGACGTGATGCTCCCCGACACCGACGGCTTCGCCGTGCTGCGCTCGCTGCACGCGGTGCTGCCGGAGGTCTGCGTGCTCTTCCTCACCGCGCGGGACGGAGTGGAGGACCGCATCGCGGGCATCACGGCGGGCGGCGACGACTACGTCACCAAGCCGTTCAGCCTGGAGGAGGTCGTCGCCAGGCTGCGCGGGCTGCTGCGCCGCGCCGGGATGGCCCGGCAGCTGGAGGAGGGGCCGCGGCTGGTCGTCGGCGACCTCGTGATGGACGAGGAGGCGCACGAGGTGACCCGCGCGGGCGAGCTGGTCGAGCTGTCCCCGACCGAGTTCGAGCTGCTGAGGTTCCTGATGCGCAACCCGCGCCGGGTGCTGAGCAAGGCGCAGATCCTCGACCGCGTCTGGTCCTACGACTTCGGTGGCCGCGCCCATGTCGTCGAGCTGTACATCTCCTACCTGCGCAAGAAGGTGGACGCGGGCCGAGAACCCATGATCCACACGGTGCGCGGGGCCGGGTACGTGCTGAAGCCGGTGTCCCGGTGAGGCCGGCGCGCGAGGGGCTGCGGCGGGTGGCGGCGGGCTGGGCGCGGATCCGTGCGGCCACCGCGCGGCGCGTGCGGTCCGGCCGGGCGGGAACGGCACGCCGGTCGGGGACGCGGTGGTCGCGACGCCTGCCTTGGCCGCACACGCTGCGCGCCCGGCTCACCGTGGGTCTCGTCGTCCTGCTCGCCGTCAGCTGCGCCGCCGTGGGCGTGGCCGCCGTACTGGAACTCGACGGGTTCCTCACCGGCCGCCTCGACGAGCAGCTGAGCGAGACCGGGAACCGGTTCCCGGCGAGCCTGGAGCACAACGGGAAGCCGCCCGGCCAGAAGGACGACCACGACGGCGACGAACACGGCGACACCCGCCGGCAGGGCTCCGGCACGCTCGGCGTGCGGCTGGTCGGCGGCTCCGTCACCAACGCGGCGGTCGTCCCCTCCGGCGCGGCCACCACGATGCTCGCGGTGCGCCCTACCGCCGAGGACGCGCGGCGCCTCGCCACGGTCCCGGCCGACGGCAGGGGCCACAGCGTCGACCTGTCCGGACTGGGCGACTACCGGGTCATGGCGACGACCGGCCTCGACGGCGACGTCCTGATCACCGGTCTGCCCCTGGAGCCGGTCGAGGCCGCCGTGCACCGCCTCGAACTGGTCGCGGGCGTCGTCTTCGGCGCGGCCCTCACCCTCACCGGCGTGGTCGGCGCGCTCTGGGTGCGCTGGTCGCTGCGACCGCTCAGCCGGGTCGCCGCCACCGCCACCCGGGTCAGTGAACTCTCGCTGGCCAGCGGGGAGGTGGTGCTGCCGCGGCGCGCCCCCGACCCCGACCCGCGCAGCGAGGTGGGCCGGGTCGCCGCCGCCTTCGACCGCATGCTGCGCCATGTGGAGGACGCGCTCACCGAACGTCACGCGAGCCAGGAGCGGTTGCGCAGCTTCGCCGCCGACGCGAGTCACGAACTGCGCACGCCGGTCGCCTCGGTCCGCGGGCACGCCGAACTCGCCCTGCTGCACCCGGGCCCGGTGCCGCCGGAGGTCGCCCGGGCCCTGGAGCGCATCGCCGCCGAGTCCTCCCGGATGAGCGCCATGGTCGACGAACTCCTGCTGCTGGCGCGGCTGGACGCGGGCCGCCCGCTGGAACGCGTCCCCGTCGACCTGACGCACCTGGTCCTGGACGCGGTCACCGACGCCCGGGCCGTCGGCCCCGGCCACCGCTGGATGATGGAACTGCCCGAGGAACCGGTCACGGTGACCGGCGACGAACACCGTCTGCACCAGGCGCTCGCCAACCTGCTGGCCAACGCCCGCCTGCACACCCCCGCCGGCACGAAGGTGACGGTGTCCCTGGAGAGGGACGGCGCGGCGGCCGTCCTCGCCGTCCACGACGACGGGCCCGGCGTCGCGGCCGACATCCGCCCGGGCGTCTTCGAACGCTTCACCCGGGCCGACCGCCGGGCCAAGGGCGCGGGCGGGGGCGGGGGCGCCGGCCTGGGCCTGGCGATCGTCGCCGCGGTGGTGGAGGCCCACGGCGGGACCGTGGACCTGCAAAGCCGCCCGGGCGCGACGACGTTCACCGTCCGCATGCCGGCACCGGACGACGGCCCCGGCGGGACGCCGTAGCACCACGGCGGCCCGGGTCGCCGTACGGGGAGGTACGGCGACCCGGGCCGCTGCACGCGGGCTCCGGCTGGACCGGAGGACTGCCCGTGGCCGCCCCGGCCGGCGCTTCTTCGGGGCGGCCACAGCGCCTGTCACGTCACTTGGTGAGCGTGCAGGCGGCCAGGGAGTCGAGACCGGTCGGCTTGGCCGCGGTGCGGCCGATGGAGATCGCGATGCGGTCGATGGTCGACTTCCGCTTGTCCGCCAGCGGGCCGAGAATCGCGTTCTGGACGAAGTTGGGGCCGCCCTGGCCGACGGTGTCGACCAGGCGCTTGTTGGCCTCGGCGATCTGCGTGTTGAGCAGGGTGAGGTTGCGGGTGACCTCGGCCTGGGCGGTGGCGGGGATCGCGGGCAGCTTCGAGGCCACGTCCGGGCAGCTGATCGTGCCCGCGGCGGCGGTGTTGCCGGTGTTGCCCCCGGCCTGCTGGCCGGCGGTCGCCGCCGCGCTCGGGGTGGCCGCCCCGTTGTTCGCGGCCCCGCCGTTGTTCGCGGCCCCGCCGGTGTTGACGCCGCCCGCGTTGAGGGCACAGGGCGCCAGCGCGTCCAGGCCGGTCGGCTTGGCGGCCGTCCGCCCGATCGCCGTCGCGATGCGGTTGACCGTGGCCACCCGCTTGTCCTTCAGAGGGCCGAGGATCGCGTTCTGGACGAAGTTGGGGCCGCCCTGGCCGACGGTGTCGACCAGGCGCTTGTTGGCCTCGGCGATCTGCGTGTTGAGCAGGGTGAGGTTGCGGGTGACCTCGGCCTGGGCGGTGGCGGGGATCGCGGGCAGCTTCGAGGCCACGTCCGGGCAGCTGATCGTGCCGGGGCTGGCGAGCGTCCTCGCGGTGGTGCTGCCGCCGCTCTTGGGCGTCTCCCCGGCGAGGGCGGAGGTGACGACCACCGCGCCGGACAGCGCCAACGCGGCGGCGCCGCCGATGACCGCGACACGACGCTTGTTGTACTTCGGAAGGGCCCTGGACATGCGGATGCCTCACTCGGGGTCGAGAGGTGACGGGGGTGATTCGGTTGACCGACGCGGCGCCTGCGTCTGGCGAGAGGTACGGGAAAGCGGTTTCGCATGTTCAACGACCCTTCGAAATTCCTTCACACGCTCCCTCACGCGCGGTACTCGATTGACGATTCATGCGGAGTACTGCATACTCATGCATATCAGCGAATGCACCGGTAGAGGAGAATCCCGTGGCCGAGCGCGTCGTACTCGCCTACTCAGGCGGTCTGGACACCTCCGTCGCCATCGGCTGGATCGCCGAGGAGACGGGCGCCGAGGTCATCGCCGTCGCGGTCGACGTCGGCCAGGGCGGCGAGGACCTCGACGTCATCCGCAAGCGCGCCCTCGCGTGCGGCGCCGTGGAAGCCGAAGTGGCTGACGCCAGGGACGAGTTCGCCGACGAGTACTGCCTCCCGGCGATCAAGGCCAACGCCCTCTACATGGACCGCTATCCGCTGGTCTCCGCCCTCTCCCGGCCGGCCATCGTCAAGCACCTCGTCGCCGCCGCCCGCAAGCACGGCGCCGGCACGGTCGCCCACGGCTGCACCGGCAAGGGCAACGACCAGGTCCGCTTCGAGGCCGGCATCGTCGCCCTCGCCCCCGACCTCACGTGCATCGCCCCGGTCCGCGACTACGCGATGACCCGCGACAAGGCCATCGCGTTCTGCGAGGACAAGCGGCTCCCGATCGCCACCAGCAAGAAGTCCCCGTACTCCATCGACCAGAACGTCTTCGGGCGCGCCGTGGAGACGGGCTTCCTGGAGGACATCTGGAACGCCCCGATCGAGGACATCTACGAGTACACCTCGAACCCGGCCACCCCGCGCGAGGCCGACGAGGTCGTCATCACCTTCGCGGCAGGCGTCCCGGTCGCCCTCGACGGCAGGCCCGTCACCGTGCTCCAGGCCGTCCAGCAGCTCAACGAGCGCGCCGGTGCCCAGGGCATCGGCCGGATCGACATGGTCGAGGACCGGCTCGTGGGCATCAAGTCCCGCGAGGTGTACGAGGCTCCGGGCGCGATCGCCCTGATCACCGCCCACCAGGAGCTGGAGAACGTCACCGTCGAGCGTGAACTCGCCCGCTACAAGCGCCAGGTCGAGCAGCGCTGGGGCGAACTGGTCTACGACGGCCAGTGGTTCTCCCCGCTCAAGCGCGCCCTGGACGGCTTCATCGAGGAGGCCAACCAGCACGTCAACGGTGACATCCGGATGACCCTGCACGGCGGCCGCGCGGTCGTCACCGGCCGGCGCTCGCAGACCTCGCTCTACGACTTCGACCTCGCCACCTACGACACGGGCGACACCTTCGACCAGGCCGCGGCCAAGGGCTTCATCGACATCTACAGCCTGTCGTCGAAGATCGCCGCGAGGCGCGATCTCGCGTAGGGGCCCGTGTCCCCTCGCACGCACTAGCCTGGCAGCCGCCTCCTCACGCCTCGCGAGACCTTCCGCGGGTGGGGAGGCGGTCGCACATCGACACCTCCGAGGAGCAACGCAAGTGAGCAGCAACAGCGGTGACGTTCGGCTCTGGGGCGGCCGTTTCGCCGACGGTCCCGCCGAGGCCCTGGCGAAGCTGTCCGCGTCCGTCCACTTCGACTGGCGGCTCGCCCCCTACGACATCGCCGGGTCGCGCGCCCACGCCCGCGTCCTGCACAAGGCCGGACTCCTGACCGAGGACGAGCTGACCCGGATGCTCGGCGGCCTCGACCGGCTCGAAGCCGACGTCGCCTCGGGCGAGTTCACCGGCACCGTCGCCGACGAGGACGTGCACACCGCCCTGGAGCGCGGTCTCCTGGAGCGCCTGGGCCCCGACCTCGGCGGCAAGCTCCGCGCGGGCCGCTCCCGCAACGACCAGGTCGCGACCCTCTTCCGGATGTACCTGCGCGACCACGCCCGGATCATCGGCGGCCTGATCGCCGACCTCCAGGACGCGCTCACCGGCCTCGCCGAGGCGCACCCGGACGTGGCGATGCCCGGCCGCACCCACCTCCAGCACGCCCAGCCCGTGCTCTTCGCCCACCACGTCCTCGCCCATGCGCAGTCCCTGTCCCGGGACGCGGAGCGGCTGCGCCAGTGGGACGAGCGGACGGCCGTGTCCCCGTACGGCTCCGGCGCCCTGGCCGGCAGCAGCCTCGGCCTCGACCCCGAGTCGGTCGCCAAGGACCTCGGCTTCGAGCACGGCAGCGTCGCCAACTCCATCGACGGCACGGCCTCACGCGACTTCGTCGCCGAGTTCGCCTTCATCACCGCGATGATCGGCGTGAACCTCTCCCGGATCGCCGAGGAGATCATCCTGTGGAACACGAAGGAGTTCTCCTTCGTCACCCTGCACGACGCCTTCTCCACCGGCTCGTCGATCATGCCGCAGAAGAAGAACCCGGACATCGCGGAGCTGGCCCGGGGCAAGAGCGGCCGGCTCATCGGCAACCTGACCGGCCTGATGGCGACCCTCAAGGCGCTTCCGCTGGCCTACAACCGCGACCTCCAGGAGGACAAGGAGCCGGTGTTCGACTCCTGCGACCAGCTGGAGGTCCTGCTGCCCGCCTTCACCGGCATGATGGCCACCCTCACCGTGCACCGCGAGCGCATGGAGGAGCTGGCCCCGGCCGGATTCTCGCTCGCCACCGACATCGCGGAGTGGCTGGTCAAGCAGGGTGTGCCGTTCCGCGACGCGCACGAGGTGGCCGGTGAGTGCGTGAAGGTGGCCGAGGCGGAGGGCAAGGAGCTCGACGGTCTGACCGACGAGCAGTTCGCGAAGATCTCCGCGCACCTGACCCCCGAGGTCCGCTCCGTCCTCAACGTCCCCGGCGCGCTCGCCTCCCGCGACGGCCGCGGCGGTACGGCGCCCAGCGCGGTCGCCGTGCAACTCGCCGACGTGAAGGCCGACGTGGCCGCGCAGCACCGGTGGGCCACCGCGAAGCACAAGATCTAGCGGTCGGGTGGGACAGGGGCGTCGCGGGTTAGGTTGGTCGCGAGCCGTACCGGAGCCGACCGAACGGAGCCCGTGATGCCCTTCGCCCGACTGGCCTCAGCGACGACCCCCACCTGCCACATCGGCCTGGGGCTCGCCGCGGTCGGCCGACCCGGCTACATCAACCTCGGCCGGGAGCGGGACCTCCCGGCCGACCGCAGCGTCGGCGCCCTGCGCGCCCGCACCCACGAACTCCTCGACGCGGCCTACGCCCAGGGCGTCCGCTACTTCGACGTGGCCCGTTCCTACGGCCGTTCGGAGGAGTTCCTCGCCGACTGGCTGGGCGACCGGCCCGGCGTCGAGGACGTCGTCGTCGGCAGCAAGTGGGGCTACACCTACACCGCGGGCTGGTCCACCGAGGCCGAGCGGCACGAGGTGAAGGACCACAGCCTTGAGACGTACGAGCGGCAGCGCGCCGAGACGGCCCAGCTGCTCGGCGACCGGCTCGACCTCTACCAGATCCACTCGGTGACCCCGGACAGCCCGGCCCTCACCGACAAGGAACTGCACGCGAAGCTGGCTCAGGCCGCCGCGGGCGGCCTGAGCATCGGCTTCTCCACCAGCGGCCCCGCGCAGGCCGACGCCGTCCGTGCCGCCCTGGCCGTGACCGTCGACGGCGAGCCCCTCTTCCGTACCGTCCAGTCCACGTTCAACGCCCTGGAGACCTCCGCGGGACCCGCCCTCGCGGAGGCCCACGACGCCGGACTCACGGTGATCGTCAAGGAGGGCATGGCCAACGGGCGCCTCGCCGGGCCCGAGGCGCCCGACGCGCTGAAGGCGGTGGCCGAGGAGACCTCCCTCGGCTGCGACGCCGTCGCCCTCGCCCTGGTCCTGCGCGAGCCCTGGGCGGGCGTCGTCCTGTCCGGCGCCGCCACCAGCGGGCAGCTCGCCTCCAACCTGCACGCCGCGGTCGTCGACCTCGACGAGGAGCAGACCGCCCGGCTCGCCGGCCTGGCCGAGGACCCGCGCGCCTACTGGGCGCGGCGCGCCGGCCTGCCCTGGCACTGAGCGGCGACGCGCACGCGGCTCCACGACCACGAACCATGCCCACCCACAGCCATGAGGCTTACGCGCCCAGAATGAGACATCACTGTCTCATCTGCGGTACGCTTGTCTCATGGCTGTCGATCGTGACCACGTGCTGCGCACCTCCGCGGCCCTGCTGACCCGCAAGTCGACCGCGACCATGGACGAGGTCGCTAAGGCCGCGGGGATCAGCCGGGCCACGCTGCACCGCCTCTTCGCGGGACGCGACGCGCTCGTGCGGGCGCTGGAGTCGCTCGGCATCGCGGAGTGCGAGGCGGCGGTGGCAGCCGCCCGCCTCGACGACGGCCCGGCCCAGGACGCCCTGCGCCGCTTCGTGCGGGAACTCGAACCCGCCGCCGCGCTGCTCGCCTTCCTCTACACCGAGAACCAGCTGTTCGAGGGCGAGCAGCAGAACGCCGGCTGGGGCCGGCTCGACGCCCGTATCTCCGCCCTGTTCCGGCGCGGCCAGGACACCGGCGAGTTCCGCATCGACCTCACCCCCGCCTGGCTCACCGAGGCGCTCTACGGCCTGATGGCCTCCGGCGCCTGGGCGGTCGCGGAGGGACGCGTGGCCCGCAACGACTTCACCCACATGATCGTCGAGCTGCTGCTCGGCGGCGCACTCAGGAGAGAGGAATCATGACCAGCACCCTGCAGCCGGCCAGGACGAACGAGGCGGTGACGCGTCCGGGCCGCTGGCTCGCGCTGTCCGTCCTCGTGCTCGCCGTGCTGCTGGTGGCCGTCGACGCGACCGTCCTCGGTCTCGCGACCCCGTACATCAGCGAGGACCTCCAGCCCACCGGAACCCAGCTCCTGTGGATCGGTGACGTCTACTCCTTCGTCATCGCCGGCCTGCTCGTCTCCATGGGCAGCCTCGGCGACCGCATCGGCCGCAAGCGGATCCTGCTGGTGGGCGCCACGGCGTTCGGCGCGATATCCGTCCTCAACGCCTACGCCACGACACCGGAGATGATGATCGCGGCCCGGGCGCTGCTCGGGGTCGCCGGCGCGACGCTGATGCCGGCCACCCTCGCCCTGATCCGCAACCTCTTCCACGACCCGCGCGAACGCAGCCTTGCCGTCGGCGTCTGGGGCGCCACCGCGTCGGCGGGCACGGCCGTCGGACCCATCGTGGGCGGCTTCCTGCTGGAGCACTTCTGGTGGGGCTCGGTCTTCCTGATCAACCTGCCCGTGATGGCGGTCCTCGTCGTCGTCGGCATCCGCCTGCTGCCGGAGTCGCGCACCCCGAACCCCGGCCCGTGGGACCTCACCAGCGTCGCGCTGTCACTGGTCGGCATGATCGGCGTGGTCTACGCCGTCAAGGAGGCCGCCGCCCACGGCCTGACCTGGGAGTCGTCGGCCGTCGGCCTGCTGGGCGCGGCCGCGCTGTGCGGCTTCGTACGCCGCCAGTTCACTCTGCCGACCCCCCTGCTCGACATGCGCCTGTTCCGCGACCGCGGCTTCAGCGGGGCGGTCCTGGCCGACCTGCTGACCGTTCTCGGCCTGTCCGGCCTGGTGTTCTTCCTGTCGCAGTACCTGCAACTCGTCCAGGGCAGGCCGCCGTTCGAGGCGGGTCTCGCCGAACTCCCGGCCGCCGTCGGCGCGGTGGTCGCCGGCCTGCTGGCCGGCCGCGCCGCCCGCCGCTTCTCGGTACGCGCCGTCGTCTCCGGCGGCCTCGCCGCGATCGGCCTGGCGCTGGCCTCGCTCACGGTGCTCGACCGGTCCACCGGCTACCCCCTGCTCGGGGCGGCGCTGCTGGTGGTCGGCGTCGGCGCCGGGCTCTCCTTCACGGTGACCGCCGACGTGATCCTCGGGTCCGTCCCCAAGGAACAGGCGGGCGCCGCGTCCGCCGTCTCGGAGACGGCCTACGAACTGGGCGCGGCCCTGGGCATCGCCGTCCTCGGCTCGATCGTCACCGGCGTCTACGGCGGCTTCACCGCGCCCGCCGGCACACCCGCCGGAGCGCACGAGTCACTGGGCGGGGCACTGGAGGCGTCGACCACGATGCCCCCGGCCACCGGCGAGGCCATGCTGTCCTCGGCCCGTGACGCCTTCACCGAGGGCCTCACCCTGGCCTCGGCCGCAGGCGCGGCGGTCCTCCTGCTCACAGCGGCAGCAGCCTGGCCCCTACTGAAAAACCAACGCCTGGATTCCCACGAGTAACCCGCACGAGAGACACCCCGACAGGAGTGCGGGGAACGAAGCGCCAAGCCCCGGCGCCCACCCAAATCCGACGCAGGGCCACCAACCATTCGGGGCGCGGGGAACTGCGCGCCAAGCTCTCACGCACCGGCACCCGAATCACGAGCCGGACGCCCGAAAGTCACCCGGTGGCCGAAAAAACCGACGCAAGGTCACTAACCATTCGGGGGCGCGGGGAACTGCGCGACAGCCCCCGACGGACCCGCACCCGAAAGACGAGCCGGACGGCGAAAGGTCACCGGGCAGCCACTCGACACCGACGCGAGGTCACCCACCATTCGGGGGCGCGGGGAACGGCGCGCCAAGCCCCGACGGATCCGCACCCGAAAGACGAGCCGGACGGCGAAAGGTCACCCGGCGGCCGCTCGACACCGACGCGAGGTCACCAACCCGACAGGGGCGCGGGGAACGGCGAGACAAGCCCCCACCCACCCGCGCCCGAATCACAGTGGCCCCGCCGCCTCCGCTACGCGGCCTTCGCCTTCGTCGCGTACATGTCCACATACTCCTGCCCGGAGAGCCGCATGACCTCCGTCATCACGGAGTCCGTGACCGCCCGCAGCACGTACCGGTCCCGGTCCATCCCCTCGTACCGAGAGAACTCCATCGCCTCGCCGAACCGCACGGTGACCCGTCCCGGACGGGGCATCCCCGCACCCCCGGGCTGCAGCTTGTCCGTACCGATCATCGCGAACGGCACGACCGGCGCCCCGGTCATCAGGGTCAGGCGGGCGATACCCGTGCGGCCCCGGTACAGGCGGCCGTCGGGCGAGCGCGTCCCCTCGGGGTAGATGCCGAAGACCCGGCCCTCCTCCAGGATCCGCCGGCCCGTCATGAGCGCCGCCACCCCGCCCCGGCCGCCGTCACGGTCCACCGGGATCATGCCGACCCCGATGAAGAACCAGGCCATGAGCCGTCCCTTGAAGCTCTTGCCGGTGACGTACTCGTCCTTGCCGATGAAGAAGACCTGCCGGTCGCACACCAGCGGAAGGATCATCGAGTCGATGAACGTGAGGTGGTTGCCGGCCAGGATGACCGGACCGTCACCCGGGATGTGCTCCACGCCTTCCACCCGGGGGCGGAACATCAGGCGCATGATCGGTCCGAGCACTGCCTTGATGAACGCGAAGCGGGACAACGGGTCCTCCGGTGTCAAGGGATTCTGTATGAGTCTGTGCAGGTGAGGACATTACTCGCGGTCCGGGGGGTCTTGCACATCGGGTTCACCCAGGTCTTACGCACTGTTGACGCGTGTTTACCTGCGGCGCCCCGCCGTCGCGGGCCGGTAACCCGCCCGGAACCATGTGACACAGGTCGCTCCGTGCCGGCCACTTCACGCGTACCCCGCCCCGCCGACCCGATGCCGACGCGCCGTCACCCGTCCCTTCCCAGCCGACATCACCCGTCACCCGCGTGTTCCGTCGCAGGTCTCCCGCCCGTCATGGACACGCACCTACCATCGGCCCGCACTGACGAGTCGACGGCAGGAGGCGGCCATGGGAACGCAGCAGTCGCAGGAACCGCAGGAGTCACCGCAACAGTCCCGCGGGACCGGACGCAGGGCGCTCCTCGGCGCGGCGGTGCTCGGCGCGGGCGGGGCGGTCCTCGCACTGTCCGGGACCGCGCAGGCGGCCGGGGCCGCGCACGGCGGCGGGGGACTGAAGAGCCTGCCGGTGCCGACGATCATCGGGCACCGCGGCGCCAGCGGCTACCGGCCGGAGCACACCTTCGGCTCGTACGAGCTCGCCCTGGACCTGGGCGCCGACATCGTCGAGGCCGGTGACCTGGTGCCCACCAGGGACGGCCATCTGGTGTGCCGGCACGAGCCGGAGATCGGCGGCACCACGGACGTCGCGCACCACCCGGAGTTCGCCGGCCGCAGGACCACCAAGGTCCTCGACGGGGTCTCCACCACCGGCTGGTTCACCGAGGACTTCACCCTCGCCGAGCTGAAGACGCTGCGCGCCGTCGAACGCATCCCGGCCAACCGTCCGCACAACACCCTCTACGACGGCCGCTGGGAGATCCCCACGTTCGAGGAGGTGCTGCGCTGGCAGGACGAGCAGACCCGCCGGCGCGGCAAGCAGGTCTTCATCTATCCCGAGACCAAGCACCCCACCTACTTCCGCAAGCTGGGCCTGGGCCTGGAGGAGCGGGTCGCCAAGCTGCTGCGCAAGTACGGCAAGGACAGGCGGAACTCGCCGGTCGTCCTGCAGTCCTTCGAGCCCACCAGCGTCCAGCGGCTGAACGAGCTGGTCGACAACCCCCTGGTCGTCCTGCTCTCCACCGCGAACAGCCGCCCCTGGGACTTCGTCGAGTCGGGGGACCCCCGCACGGTCGCCGACCTGATCACCCCCAGGGGCCTGCGGGAGATCGCCGGCTACGCGCAGGGCATCGGCCCGACGCTCGACCTGGTCATCCCGAAGGACGCGGACGGCAGGCTGACCACGCCGACGACCCTGGTCGCCGACGCGCACAAGCGGGGCCTGATCCTGCACCCCTACACCATGCGCAACGAGAACCCCTTCCTGCCCGCGGAGTTCCGCAAGGGCACGGACGCCGACGGCTACGGCGACGCGTTCGGCGCCTTCAAGGCGTACTTCGCGACCGGCATCGACGGCGTCTTCACCGACAACGCCGACACCGGCCTGCTGGCCCGCGCGGACTTCGTCAACGGCTGAGCGCCCCGACCCGGTTGGGGTGACAGCCGGCCGTCCGGGCAACCCCCGGCCCGGACGGCCGCGTCGTGCCGCATATGACGCACGACCTGCTCGTCACCCTGCGCCCCCTGCTCACCGCCGAGGCCTCCGCCGAGGCGCACGCCTCCGGAACCGACCCGGGCGACCTCGAACAGGAGGTGTGGCTCCGCCTCCTGGAACGCCTCGACTCCGCCGGCCCGCCCGTCGACCCGCAGGGCTGGCTGCGCCGGACCGTCCGCTCCGAGGTGCGCCGCAGCCGCCGTACCACCCGCCTCGAACGCCCCTACGACACCGAGCCCACCGATCACGGCGCCCCCGGCCCGGAGCAGCTCGCCCTGGCCGCCGCCCGGCGCCGCACCCTGCGGGACGCGGTGCGCCGGCTGCCGGGCCGCTGCCCCCGCCTGCTGGAGGCCCTCCTCTCGCCGAAGGACCTCACGTACCGCGAGATCGCGGGTGAGTTGGGTATGTCACAGGGCAGTCTTGGTCCGGAACGTTCCCGATGTCTGGGATGTCTTCGTCGTTTGCTCACGCCGGAGGTTGCGGCCCGTGGAGGGCGGGGATAGGAGTGAGGGACAACAGGTGATCAGGTGAGCGGGAGGCGTGCGCACATGGGCATGAGCGTGACCATCTCGGCGGCGACCGAGCAGGATGTGGAGCAGATCTTCAGGTTGCAGTACCTCTGCTTCCAGAGTGAGGCGGCGCTGTACGGCAACTACCGCATCGAGCCGCTCCTCCAGACGCTGGACTCGGTCCGCGAGGAAGTGGTCACGGACTGCGTGTTCGTCGCGCGGCTGGGTGACGAGGTGGTCGGGTCCGTGCGCGGCGGCCTCACTGAGGACGGCGCCGCAGCCATCGGCAAGCTCTGCGTCCATCCGCGCCTCCAGGGGCACGGCATCGGCGCCCGGCTGCTGCGGGCCGCTGAGTCGGCCCTCGTCGAGCAGCGCGGCGCCACCCGCTTCCGCCTGCACACCGGCCATCGCAGCGAGGGCAACCTCCGGCTGTACCGCCGGGTCGGCTACCAGACGGTGGGCACGTCCCAGGGTGCGGACGGCGTCCCCATGATCGTCCTGGAGAAGCCCGCCGAGGCGTACGCGGCCACGGCCTGAGCCCCGCTCAGGAGGCGTCCGGCTGCTGCCGGGTGCGGGCCCCGCGAAGCCAGTACAGGGCCGACAGCGGCAGCAGCACCGGGATGAAGACGTACCCCATCCCGAAGTCCGACCACACGGTCGAGTCCGGGAAGGCGGACGGCTCGACCAGCGTCCACGTGCCCACGGCCAGCACCCCGAGCAGCTCGGCGGCGCAGCACACCAGGGCCGCCCTGCGCGCCTTCTCCCCGCCCCGCACCAGCGAGTACGTGATGAAGCCGTAGACCAGGCCCGCCACCGCGGACAGCGAGTACGCGAGCGGGGCGTGGCCGAAGTCGGTCGAGATCTGCACCGCCGACCTGGACACCGCGCCGACGACCATCACGCCGTACAGCCACACCAGCAGCATCCCGGGGCCGCTGATCAGCCGGGTCCTCGCGGGCTTCACGGGCTTCTCCTCCGTGGCGGTCATCTCAGTGTCCCCAGATGTCATAGAGCCGCACCTCCAGCACGGCGAGCACCACACCGCCCGCCGCGGCCGTCACCGAGCCCCAGCGGGTGCGCTCGGCCAGTGACATGAACGCCACCGCCGGGACGCACGCGACCGCCCCCAGCAGATACGCCACGAAGATCGTCGTGCCCTGGTCCGGCTTCTCGCCGCGCGCCAGCTGCACGATGCCGATCACCAGCTGGACCACGGCCAGCAGCGACACCAGGCCCATCCCCACGAAGTGCCAGTCCTTCGTCGGCTGGTCACGGGAGGCGGCCCAGCCGCACCAGGCGGCGAGCAGAAGTGCGGCGACGCCGGTCACGAGCGTCAGGACGGCAAGCATGCGGCGACCCTATTACGGGCCAAAAGGCCCCGCGCCGCCGACCCCGGGACGCACCGTAGGGTCGAGGACATGAAGATCCGCGCCGAAGCCCTCCTGTTCGACAACGACGGCACCCTCGCCTCCGTGGACCGCTGCTGGACGCGCTGGGCCCGGGAGTACGGCATCGCCGCCGAGGACTTCGCGCGCGTCGAGCTGCACGGCCGCACGGCCGCGGAGATAGCCGCCGACCTGCTGCCCGCCGAGGTCGTGCCGGCGGCCGTCGCGCGGATCGAACAGCTGGAGGTGGACGACGTGCCCGACGGGGGCGTGCGCCTGCTGCCCGGCACCCGCGACTTCGTCGACTCGCTGCCCGCCGACCGGTGGGCGGTCGTCACCTCCGCCACCCGCAGGCTCGCCGAGGCCCGCCTCGCAGCCGTCGGCATCCTGCCCAAGACGCTGGTCGCCGCCGACGACGTCACGCGCGGCAAGCCGGACCCCGAGCCCTACCTGCTGGCCGCCCGTGCCCTGGGCGTCGACCCCGCCCGCTGTGTCGTCTTCGAGGACGCTCCCGCGGGTCTGCGGGCCGGACGCGCGGCCGGGATGGCCACCGTGGCCTTGGCCACAACCCACCGGGCCGACGAACTGTCCGCGGACCTGGTCGTGCCGGACCTGTCGGCCCTGTCCGCGCTGGTCACCGGCGCGGAGGTGGAGATCTCCGTCCGCGGCTGACCGGTGTCCGCCGCTGTCCAGCATGCGGACAGCGGCGCTGGGTAAGGACCGTACGTCTGGTTTACTGATCGCATGACCACGACGAGCAGCCGCACCCTTGCGACCGAGGCGACCCTGACGCCCGGTGCTCGTTGTATGTGTCGAATGCGCGCCTTCTAGAGGGCCCCCGCACCACCCCGAGCTCGCGCCCCGAAGCGAGACGCCGTGGCATGTCCGTGCGCCGTACGCCGCATGTGACCGAGCCGCCCCACCGCCCGAGCGGCGTGGGACCCCCACCGCGCACCCGTTCTCCCCCTCTTTCCCGTAGCGCCACCGGACGAGAACCGTGCCGCGTTCCGACCGAATGCACGCACCGTGCTCCGGGCACACCCATGCCCGCGCACTCGACAGTGACGGAAACTCAGTGATCACCACCACGGGCCTGACGAAGGTCTACCGCTCCCGCGGCCGTGAGGTCACCGCCCTCGACGGCGTCGACCTGCACGTCCGCGAAGGCGAGGTGTACGGCGTCATCGGCCAGTCCGGCGCCGGCAAGTCCTCGCTCATCCGCTGCGTCAACCTGCTGGAACGGCCCACCGCGGGGACGGTGACCGTCGACGGGCTGGACCTCACCGCCCTCGCGGGCCGCGGCCCCCGCGCCGGCCGGGAACTGCGCCGGGCGCGCAGCCGTATCGGAATGGTCTTCCAGCACTTCAACCTGCTGTCCTCCCGCACCGTCCAGGACAACGTGGAACTGCCGCTGGAGATCCTCGGCAGGTCGGGCGCCGACCGGTCCCGCAAGGCGCTCGAACTCCTCGACCTGGTCGGCCTCGCCGACAAGGCGAAGGCCTACCCCGCCCAGCTCTCCGGCGGCCAGAAGCAGCGGGTGGGCATCGCCCGCGCCCTGGCCGGAGACCCCAAGGTGCTCCTGTCGGACGAGGCCACCAGCGCCCTCGACCCGGAGACCACCCGCTCGATCCTCCAGCTGCTGCGCGACCTGAACCGGCAACTGGGCCTGACCGTCCTGCTCATCACCCACGAGATGGGCGTGGTCAAGAGCGTCTGCGACTCCGCCGCGCTGATGGAGAACGGACGCGTCGTCGAGTCCGGCACGGTCAGCGAACTGCTCGCCACCCCGGGCTCACAGCTCGCCGGCGCGCTGTTCCCGGTCGCCGGCGAGGCCGGCGGCGAGGACCGGACCGTCGTCGACGTCACCTTCCAGGGCGAGGCCGCGACCCGGCCCGTCATCTCGCGGCTCTCCCGCACCTACAACATCGACATCTCGATCCTCGGCGCCGCCATCGACACCGTCGGCGGCCTCCAGGTCGGCCGGATGCGCATCGAACTGCCCGGCCGGTACGAGGACAACGTGGTGCCGATCGGCTTCCTGCGTGAGCAGGGCCTGCAGATCGACGTGGTGGGCCAGGAGCCCCTGCTGGTGAAGGAAGGTGCCGAGTGACCTGGTCCGAGATGCAGCCCCTGCTGAGCCAGGCGTGTTGGGACACCCTCTACATGGTCGGCTGGTCCACGCTGATCGCCGTCGTCGGCGGCCTCCCGCTCGGCGTCCTGCTCGTCCTCACCGACCGGGGCGGCCTGCTGCAGAACCTGGCCGCCAACAAGGTCATCGGGCAGATCGTGAACATCGCCCGCTCGATGCCGTTCATCATCCTGATGGTCGCGCTGATGAACTTCACGCGCTCGATCACCGGTACGACCATCGGCCGCGAGGCCGCCATCGTGCCGCTCGCCATCGGGGCCATCCCGTTCTTCGCGCGACTGGTCGAGACGGCTGTCCGCGAGGTGGACGGCGGACTCGTGGAGGCCGTGCAGGCGATGGGCGGCAACACCTGGACCACCGTCCGCAAGGTCCTCGTACCGGAGTCCCTGCCGTCGCTGATCTCCAGCACCACCACCACGATCGTCGCGCTCATCGGCTACTCGGCCATGGCCGGCACGGTCGGCGCCGGCGGTCTCGGCGACATCGCCATCCGCTACGGCTACCAGCGCTTCGAGACCGACCTCATGTGGATCACCGTCGCCATCCTCGCCGTGGTCATCTCCGTGATCCAGTTCGCCGGCGACCTCGCGGCCCGTTCCCTGCACCGGCGTGGCGGCCACTCCGGTGCCGCACCTCGGCTGCGCCTGCTGAGGGCGAAACAACCCGCGGCCGAGGACGTCGGCAAGGCCGTCTGAGCCGCCCGCCCCACCAGACTCCCCGCCCACCCCACGCGGGGCCGCTCCACCCATATGGAAAGGCACTTTTCGTGCGTAACACCGCCAAGATCACCACCGCCGCCCTCGCCGTCGGAGCCCTCACCTTCGGGCTCACCGCCTGCGGCTCGGACGACAGCTCCGCCTCCTCCGACACCAGCGGACCGCTGGTCGTCGCCGCGAGCCCCACCCCGCACGCCGAGATCCTCGACTACGTGAAGGACCACCTGGCGAAGAAGGCGGGACTCGACCTGGAGGTCAAGGAGTTCCAGGACTACATCGTCCCGAACACGGCGACCGAGGACGGCTCGGTGGACGCCAACTACTTCCAGAACCAGCCGTATCTGGACGACTTCAACAAGAAGCGCGGCACCCACATCGTGCCCGTCGTCACGGTGCACCTGGAGCCCCTCGGCCTCTACTCCCACAAGGTCAAGAGCGTCGACGCCCTGAAGACCGGCGCGACCGTCGCCCTGCCCAACGACACCGTGAACGAGGCGCGCGCCCTGAAGCTGCTGGCCGGAAAGGGACTCATCACCCTCAAGGACGGCGTCGGCACCGAGGCGACCCCGCAGGACATCGCCGCGAACCCGAAGAAGCTCACGTTCAAGGAGGTCGAGGCGGCCCAGACCGCGCGCTCCCTGGACGACGTGGACGCCGCGGTCGTCAACGGCAACTACGCGATCTCCTCCGGCCTGAAGCCCGCCACGGACGCCCTCGTCCTGGAGTCGGCCAAGAACAGCCCCTACGGCAACTTCCTCGCCGTCAAGGAGGGCAACCAGAAGGACCCGCGGGTCGTGAAGCTCGCCAGGCTCCTCACCTCGCCCGAGGTGAAGAAGTTCATCGAGACCAAGTACCAGGGCTCGGTCATCGCGTCCTTCTGACCGGCGACCGGCCGCCCGCGCCGCGTCCACGGCGTGTCGCCACGCTCGGGGTCCGCTCCCTCACCCGGAGTGGGCCCCCCGGTGCGGTTCGGTGCTTTCATGCTGCATGCTGGGCAGTTCAGCAGGCCCTGAAGGTTTCCGAAGGTTACGGAGCGGCGCATGACTAGCACCTTCCCCAACATCTCCATCAGCACGGAGCGGTTGGTGCTGCGGCCCCTCGACGAGGACGACGTGCCCGCCCTGACCGAGATGATGAACGACGAGCAGGTCGCGGCCTGGACCGACGTCCCGCAGCCCTTCACCGAGGACGCCGCCCGCGCCTGGATCACCGTGACCGCCCCGGGCGACCGCGCCGAGGGCCGCGGTCTCGCCCTCGCCGTCACCGAGTTCCTCACCCAGCGCCTGGTCGGTGTCGTCCAGCTCACCAGGACGGACTGGCACATCAGGTCCACCGAACTGTCGTACGTCATCGCCCCCTGGGCCCGCGGCGAGGGCTACGCCTCCGAGGCGGCCCTCGTCACCGCCCAGTGGCTGCTCGGCGACCAGAAACTCGAACGCGTCGAGTTGCGCACGGCCGCCGACAACACCGCCTCCCAGCAGGTCGCCCAGAAGATCGGCTGCATCAGCGAGGGCGTCCTGCGCAACGCCTGCATAGCGCACGTCCGCGCCGAGGACGGCACCTGGACCGACGTCCGCACCGACTTCATCGTGTGGAGCCTGCTCCCCGAGGATCTCGACGGCGCGGGGGAACAGCTCGCCGACAGCCGGGGATTCACATCCTTCTCGGACTGGAACTGACTGGAACTGACGGGAACTGACGGGAACTGACCCGCAGGGGGGTCGCCGCCCCGGCCGGCGCCACCAGATACCCTCACGGAGCCGAACCCCTCCCGGTCGGCCCCTGACGCCCGCGCACATCCCCTGGAGACTGACGAGATGGCCGATCGGGTCACGGTGATCGGCTGGGACGGCTCGCCGCTGACCGCCGCGGCACGCTCCGCGCTCGGCGCCGCCACCCTGGTGGCGGGCGCCCCCCACCACCTCGCACTCCCCGAGGTCTCACCGGCCGCCGAACGCGTCCGCCTCGGCAGCGTCTCCCTCGCCGCCCGCCGCATCGCCGGCCACCGCGGCACCGCCGTCGTGTTCGCCGACGGCGACCCTGCCTTCTTCGGTGTCGTACGGACCCTGCGCGCACCCGAGTTCGGCCTCGAGGTCGAAGTCGTCCCCGCCGTGTCCTCCGTGGCCGCCGCCTTCGCGCGGGCGGGGATGCCCTGGGACGACGCACAGGTGGTCGTCGCACACCGGCGCACCCTGCGACGCGCGGTGAACGTGTGCCGGGCCCACACCAAGGTCGCCGTGCTCACCTCACCGGGCGCCGGACCCGCCGAACTCGGCCTGCTCCTGGACGGCGTCCTGCGCACCTTCGTCATCTGCGAGGAACTCGGCACCGCACGCGAGCGGGTCACGGTCGTGACCTCCGACAAGGCCGCCGACCACATCTGGCGCGACCCGAACGTCGTGATCGTCGCCGGCGGCCAGGTCGGCCCGCCGGCCGGCCCGGGCGACGGCGGCTGGATCGCCGGCCGCGACCCGGGCACCGGTCCGCGCGGCTGGGCACTGCCCGCAGAGGAGTACGACGGCGAGCTCGGCGAAGGCGAGACGGAACTGCTCCGCGCGGCCCAACTCGCCCGCCTCGGGCCCCGCGTCGGGGACCTGGTGTGGGACATCGGCTGCGGCAGCGGCGCCTTCGCGGTGGAGGCCGCGCGCGCCGGTGCCGCCGTCATCGCCGTGGACCGGGACCGGGCGGCCTGCGCCCGCACCGACGCGGCGGCGCGCCGCTTCGGGGTCCAGCTGCAGATCATCCACGGCGACGCGCCGCACGTCCTGGAGAACCTCCCCGAGCCGGACGTCGTACGCGTCGGCGGCGGGGGAGCGGCCGTGGTGTCCGCGGTCGCCGACCGGCGCCCGCAGCGCGTCGTCACGCACGCCGCGACCCGGGACGCGGCGGAACTCGTCGGCCGGGACCTCACCGAGCACGGCTACCGCGTGGAATGCGCCCTTCTGCAGTCCGTCGAACTCGACACGCGGGCCTGGACGGAGACCGAGCGGAGTGTCGCCTTCCTGCTCAGCGGCCTGTCGCCGGAGCGGGCGCAATGACCCTGTTCGCGTCCCCGTGATCCTGTTGTCGTACTGCGCGCGGTAGGCTGGCCGATCGTTGTACCGCACTCGGACGCCCGGCGGTTCGTCGGTCAATGTCCGGAAAACCCGCCCCTTTTGGGATGGGTGTGGTACGGCAGAACCGGAGGACGCGCAACGTGGCGCAGTCCACAGCGGACCGTCACGGATCAAGCTGCCGTGACGGAGCAACGGCCGCGACAATGCCAGTGAATGGCTTTGTCGTCTTTGTCGTCAGGCCGTTCGTGCCGCTGGGCACGCACGCTCGTTCTTCACTGTGGGGCGGTCGGTGCGCCGTTCCGGGTGGGCTGGACGTAGGAGCACTAACCGATGGGCGAGGGGTACGCATGACCGACACCGGCCAGGTCCCGGGCGAGGGACTGCCGGAGAGCGCAGGCATGGTGGAAGAGCCGGGCGTTGCTGCGCACGGCGCGTACACCTACCTCTCCGAGACCACCGCCGAGGACGAAGACCTGTTGCTGCTGCCGGGCGCCCAGGGCGCGTGGGGCAACGAGGTCGCCCCGCCGGCGCCCGAGCCGGTCGTCGAGACGGTGCACGAGCCGGGCCCGCACGAGATGTCCGGCCGCGACAGCGGCTCGGTCGATCTCAGCGGCGTCCGCCTGCCCTCCCCGGCCCCCGCGCCGGCGCCGGTCACCCCGCGCCGTCCCCTCCACCTCGGACCGCCGATCCCCGACGCCTCCGCCAGCCCGGTCCGCTCCCTCGCCGACCGCGGTCCCGCGGGCGTCCCGGTACGGCAGTCGGGCCCGGCGACGACCGGCCCCGAGTACCTCGACGTACCGCTGCTGCGGGACATGCCCCCGCAGGGCGCCGCCTGGGGAGCCCAGGCGCAGACCGCTGTCCAGGCTCCGGTGAACGTCCAGGTGCCGGCTGCGGAAACGGTTGCTCCGGCGACGGCACAGACCGCCGACGCGGTGGGCGTGGCCCAGGCCGTCGTCGCCCGGATCGCCGCCGAGGCCGACGCGGTGGGTGACCCGGCCACCGCGGACCCGGCCGACGGCGCCGACCCGCAGGCCGCGTGGAGCGGACCGGTCGCACAGGGCGCCGAGGGTGCGTCCGGCGCGTACGACGGCCCGGTCACGGCCGGTCACCCCGCCGAGGGGCCCGCGCTGACCGTCCCCGAGGTGGCGCAGGTCCCGGCGGCCGGCGCCGGTCCCGTGCCGGTGGGCGACCCCGCCCCGGACACCGTGCTCACCCCCGACGCCGTCGGACGGGCGCCCGGCAGCGGTGCCGAGATCCCGGACGGTCCCGTCGGTGTCTCCGACCCCGAGGAGGGCGCGCTCGACACACCCGTGGACCCGGCGGCCGCCGCGTCCGGTGCCGCCGACGCACCGCAGGACGCCGGCGCACCGCAGGACACCGAGGCGGGGCAGGCCGAGGAGCACGTCCACGGACCCGCCGACGCGCAGTTCGCCGCCGTCGAGACGACACCCGAATCCGTGCCCGCCGCGCCCGTCGACCCCGCCCCGGGGACGGTGGAGGCGCCCGCTGACGCGTACCCCGAGGCCGCGCACCTCGCAGGGCCGGGGGCCGCGCATCTCGCGGAGCCGGCGGCCGACCACCTCGCGACCCCGGTCGGGGAGATTCCGGGCGCGCAGGTCCCGGACGCGGAGGTTCAGGGCGCCGACGTTCCGGGTGCGGAGGCAGTCGGCTCGGACGCCGACCTCGTGCCCGCGCCCGCCGCGGAGGTACCTGACGCCCACGCCCACGTCGTGCCCGCCCCCGCCGCGGAAGTGCCTGACGCGGACGCGCACGTCGTGCCCGCGCCCGCCGCGGAGGTGCCTGACGCGCACGCCCACGTCGTGCCCGCGCCCGCCGCGGAGGTGCCTGACGCGGACGCGCACGTCGTGCCCGCAGATGCCGAGGCCGGGGCGTTCCCGGAGCCGGTCCCCTCGTACCCGGAAACGGACGCGGACGCGGTCGCGGACCTGGGTGCGGACCAGCAGTTCACGGCACCGGAAGCGGCTCCAGCCCCGGAGCCGGCCCTGGCACCGGTCCCCGAGCCGGCTGCGGAGGCGGAGCCCGTCCCCGCCGGCTTCCACGCTCCCGCCCCCCACCCGCGGTTGATCCCCGAGGCCCATCCGGATCAGGGCCCGCAGCTCATCGCGGCCACCCACCTGACGCAGGCCCCGCTTCCCACCCCGGACGCCGGTCCGCACGAGGTGTCGCCCACTGCCGTGGCCGACCCCGCCGTCGACCACACCGCACCGGCCGCCCACGCCGAGGCCCCGGCCCCGCCGCTGACCTCGGAGACGTCCGACCCGCAGGCGTTCCCCGCGCTGGAGGCGTTCCCCGCCCCGGAGGCCGCCGCCGACTTCGCGCGGCCGGCCCCGCAGGCCGAGGTGTTCCCGCCGTCGGTCCCGCTCACCGACCCGCCGACCGGGGCCGGGGACGAGACGCCCGTCGGCGCGGCCCCGCAGGACCGTGCCGCCGGGGAGATTCCGGAGCCGGTCGCGCCGCACCCCGCCGAGTCCGCCGCAGCCACGGCTCCCGCCGGGTTCCCGGAACCCGCGGGCGGCGCCGCCGAGGAACTGCCCGCGGACGTGACGGCCAAGGCGGCCGTCGACCAGGGCCACGACCACGTCCACCTCCACATCGACGCCGTCGTGCCGCTGCCGGCCTCCGTGCCGCCGGAGCCCGGCCAGGACCGGCCGCTGGGCGAGTTCGTCCCCGTCGAGGGGTCGGTGCCGAGCACCCCGCACCTCGCGCCGACCCCGCCGCGGCCGCTCGTCCTGCCCTTGGCGGAGGAGCAACCCGCGACCGCGGTGCCCGCGCCCCGCGAGGCCGACCCCGTTCCCGCACCGGCGGCCGCGCCGGAGCCGGAGCACGACCCCGAACTCGTACAGCACGCGGACGACCTGGACACCCGGGCCGCCGACCAGGAAGAGAGCACGGCCGCCGTGGAAGACGTACGACAGTCCACAGGACCGGCCGCGCCCGCCTACGACGACGCCGAGCGCGAGGCCGTGCTCAAGGTCATGCGTGAGCGCCGGGACATCCGCAACGGCTTCCGCGACGACCCGATCCCGCACGAGGTGCTGCTCCGTGTCCTGGAGGCGGCCCACACCGCGCCCTCCGTCGGGCACTCGCAGCCCTGGGACTTCGTCGTCATCCGCTCCGCCGAGACCCGGCGCAGCATGCACGAACTGGCCGTACGCCAGCGCGACGCCTACGCGAAGTCCCTTCCCAAGGGCCGGGCGAAGCAGTTCAAGGAACTCAAGATCGAGGCCATCCTCGACACCCCCGTGAACATCGTCGTCACCGCCGACCCCACCCGGGGCGGCCGGCACACCCTGGGCCGTCACACGCAGCCGCAGATGGCGCCCTACTCCTCCGCGCTCGCGGTCGAGAACCTGTGGCTCGCGGCCCGCGCCGAGGGCCTCGGCGTCGGCTGGGTCAGCTTCTTCGACGAGCGCGAGATGGTCCGCGCCCTCGGCCTGCCCGAGCACCTCGAGGTGGTCGCCTACCTCTGCGTGGGCTACGTCGACGAGTTCCCGGACGAGCCCGAGCTGATGCAGGCCGGCTGGTCCAAGCGCCGGCCGCTGTCCTGGGTCGTCCACGAGGAGACGTACGGCCGGCGCGCCCTGCCCGGTGAGGACCCGCACGACCTCCTCGCCGAGACCGTCGCGCAGATCCGCCCGCTGGACGCCAAGGCGCTCGGCGAGGCGTGGGACCGGCAGAAGCGCATGACGAAGCCGGCCGGCGCGCTCGGCATGCTGGAGATCATCTCCGCGCAGCTGTCGGGCCTGTCCCGCCAGTGCCCGCCGCCGATCCCGGAGCCCGCGGCGGTCGCGATCTTCGCCGGTGACCACGGCGTGCACGCCCAGGGCGTCACCCCGTGGCCGCAGGAGGTCACCGCCCAGATGGTGGCCAACTTCCTCGGCGGGGGAGCGGTCTGCAACGCCTTCGCGACCCAGGTCGGCGCCGAGGTCTGCGTCATCGACGTGGGCGTGGCCGCAGAACTCCCGGCCACCCCGGGCCTGCTGCCGCGCAAGGTCCGCGCGGGCACGTCCGACATGACGACCGGACCGGCGATGACCCGCGAGGAGGCCAGACAGGCCATCGAGGTCGGCATCGAGACGGCCCGCGACCTGGTGGCCGCCGGCAACAAGGCGCTCCTCACGGGCGAGATGGGCATCGCGAACACGACCGCGTCCGCGGCCCTGATCTCGGTCTTCACCGACACCGACCCCGCCGACGTCACGGGTCGCGGTACCGGTATCAACGACGAGACCCTCGCCCGCAAGACGGAGGTCGTCCGCCGCGCGATCGAGCTGCACCAGCCGGACCCGGCCGACCCCATCGGGGTCCTCGCCGCGATCGGCGGCTTCGAGCACGCGGCGATCGTCGGCCTGCTGCTCGGCGGTGCGTCCCTGCGGACGCCGGTGATCCTGGACGGCGTCAGCGCCGGTGCCGCCGCGCTGGTCGCCCGCGCGATCGCCCCCGAGGTCCTCGCGGCCTGCATCGCGGGCCACCGCAGCGCCGAACCCGGTCATGTCGCCGCCCTCAACAAGCTGGGCCTGCGCCCCCTGGTCGACCTCGACCTGCGCCTCGGCGAGGGCACGGGCGCCCTGCTGGCGCTGCCGCTGGTGCAGAGCACGGCGCGAGCCATGCACGAGGTCGCGACGTTCGACTCGGCGGGCGTCACCGAGAAGTAGACCGGACCGGGGGTGGGCAGGCAGCACCCGCCCACCCCCGCCGTCCGTACCAGCCGGGCCGCTCCCCGCGCACCCCCGCCCGCCGGGTCCCGCCGTGGGCGCCCGCCCCCCGCCCCCGCCGTACGCTGAACCCGCAGCCTAAGATCCCCACGTCAGGGCCGCTCCAGAGTCGCAGCGCCCCGCCCCTGCCGCTCGCCCCTGTCTGTCCGAGGAGCCGCACCTCATGGCCGAAAACCCCGCCTACCCCGTAGGTCTCCGCCTCACCGGCCGACGTGTCGTCGTCCTCGGCGGCGGCCAGGTCGCCCAGCGCCGGCTGCCGGCCCTGATAGCGGCCGGCGCGGACCTCCTGCTGGTGTCCCCGGAGGCGACCCCGTCGGTCGAGGCCATGGCGGACGCGGGCGAGATCACCTGGGAGCGGCGCCCGTACGCCGACGGCGACCTCGCGGGCGCCTGGTACGCCCTGATCGCCACCAGCGACCCCGCCGCCAACAGCGCGGCCTCCGCGGAGGCGGAGCGGCACCGCGTGTGGTGCGTCCGCTCCGACGACGCCGACGCGGCCACCGCCTGGACCCCGGCCACCGGACACAGCGAGGGCGTCACGGTCGCCGTCCTCACCACCAGTGCCGGGGGTCGCGACCCCCGGCACACCGCCGCCATCCGGGACGCCGTGGTCGAGGGCCTGCGCGACGGCACCCTCGTCGCCCCCCACTACCGCACCCGCACTCCGGGCGTCGCCCTGGTCGGCGGCGGCCCCGGCGACCCGGACCTGATCACCGTGCGCGGCCGCCGGCTGCTCGCCGAGGCGGACGTCGTCATCGCGGACCGCCTCGGCCCCCGCGACCTGCTGGCCGAACTGCCCCCGCACGTCGAGGTGATCGACGCGGCGAAGATCCCCTACGGCCGCTACATGGCCCAGGAGGCCATCAACAACGCGCTGATCGAGCACGCCAAGCAGGGCAAGTCGGTGGTCCGCCTCAAGGGCGGCGACCCGTTCGTCTTCGGCCGTGGCATGGAGGAGGCGCAGGCGCTCGCCGAGGCCGGCATCCCGTGCACCGTGGTGCCCGGGATCTCCAGTTCGATCTCGGTGCCGGGCGTCGCGGGCATCCCGGTCACCCATCGCGGGGTCGCACACGAGTTCACCGTGGTCAGCGGCCATGTCGCCCCTGACGACGAGCGCTCCCTGGCCGACTGGCCGTCCCTGGCGAAGCTCACCGGCACCCTGGTGATCCTCATGGGCGTCGACAAGATCGGCCGGATCGCGGAGACCCTGGTCGCGCACGGCAAGTCCCCCGAGACCCCGGTCGCCCTGATCCAGGAGGGCACGACGGCCGCCCAGCGCCGGGTCGACGCCACCCTCGCCACGGTCGCCGAGACCGTACGGTCGCAGGAGGTCAGGTCGCCGGCGGTGATCGTCGTGGGCGAGGTCGTGAACGTGGGTGTGCCCGGTCTGGTGCGGCCGGCCGAGTAACCCCGGGTAACACAACCCGTTCCCAGCCGTTGGCACCGCTCCGAGGACAAGGCAGTATCACCCTGTGGCCGATCTCATCACCGTTGAGGATCCCGACGACCCGCGCCTGCGCGACTACACGGGCCTGACCGACGTCGAGTTGCGCCGCAGACGCGAGCCGGCCGAGGGCCTGTTCATCGCCGAGGGCGAGAAGGTCATCCGCCGGGCCAAGGACGCCGGGTACGAGATGCGGTCGATGCTGCTGTCCGCCAAGTGGGTGGACGTCATGCGGGACGTCATCGACGAACTCCCCGCGCCGGTGTACGCGGTCGGCCCGGAACTCGCCGAGCGGGTCACCGGCTACCACGTGCACCGGGGCGCCCTCGCCTCCATGCAGCGCAAGCCGCTCCCGACGGCCGCCGACCTCCTCCAGACCGCCCGCCGCGTCGTGATCATGGAGTCGGTCAACGACCACACCAACATCGGCGCGATCTTCCGCTCGGCCGCCGCGCTGGGCATGGACGCGGTCCTGCTCTCACCGGACTGCGCGGACCCGCTGTACCGCCGTAGCGTCAAGGTCTCGATGGGGGCCGTCTTCGCCGTGCCGTACGCGCGACTGGACACCTGGCCCAAGGGCCTGGAGTCGGTCCGCGAGGCCGGCTTCACGCTGCTCGCCCTCACCCCCGACGAGAAGGCCCGGTCCCTCGACGAGGCCGCCCCGCACACGATGGACCGAGTGGGCCTGATGCTCGGCGCCGAGGGCGACGGCCTGTCCACCCAGGCCCTGGTGGCCGCCGACGAATGGGTCCGCATCCCCATGTCGCACGGCGTCGACTCCCTCAACGTGGGCGCGGCGGCAGCGGTCGCCTTCTACGCGGTGGCCTCGGGCCGCCCCCTCTGACACCCGACGGTGGGCCTGGGCAGGTCCTGGAGCTGACGCCCGGTCCGGGTTCCGCACGCTTGGACCCGGGTCGGCCGCACCACCCCTTCCGGTCGTGCTCAGCGGTCGGCGGGTAGCCGACCGGGCGAGCCAGGCCCGCATCGGTGGTCGCCTCGCACGCGGTGGGCTTGAGCTGACGCCCGGTTCGAGTCCCGCACTCGCCGACCGACCCAGCCCTGCTTAGTGCCGGCGCCCGTCAGGCTGCCGCCCCGCCACACCCCCCGGGCTCAACTGTCGGTGCGGTGCCGCCCGCTGGATGAGACGAGCCCGGACCGGTCGTTGCCTCGCACGCGGTGGTTCAGCCGGTCCGGGAGCCGGAGTCCATCCCGGTGCCGCAGCGCGCGGACCGGCCGCACCACCCTCCGGGCTCAGGCGTCGGCGGGGTGCCGCCGGACGAGCCGCCCCCGGATCCGTGGTCGTGCACGCGGTCGCCTCATGCCGGCCCACGGGTGAGGCCCTCCAGAATGCCGCGCCCGAGGACCCGCCGTACCCACCCTGGGACTGGGCTCAGTCTTCCGTCGGGTCGCCGTGGGACGAGCCGAGCCCCGGCAGTCGTACGTCCGTCCCCGTCCGTCCCTGCTCCTGCTGCACGACGTCGCCCGTGCCGCCCAGCCCGCGTGAGGGACCCTGGCAGCCCTGTGCCGCCGCGATGCCGAGTGCCACGAGCAGCGTGACCACGACGAAGACGAACAGCCGCTGGCGCAGCAGCCGCGGGTTGGCGGGCCGCCGTCCCGTGCCGGTGTTGCGGGACGCCGGACGGCCGGTACCGCTGCGCGGCGCGGGCCTGCTGCCTGAGCGGGTCGTGTTGCGCCCGGCGGACGAGGGCCGTGACCCGGACCGGGGCGACGCGCCACCACCGCGTGAGGCGCTGCCGCCCCGCGAGGGAGCGGGACCGCGGGACGCGGGCGCGGCTCCGCGCGCCGGAGGCGGAGTGCCCGGCCCGCCCTGCTGCCCCTGTGGACGCCGCTGGGGCGCCCGGTCCGGATAGGTGTCGGCGAGCCGCCCGACGGCCCGGTCCGCGTCCCCGGCGCGGGGCGCGGGCGGGCGGCCGTCGGCCAGACCCTGTGCCTCGCGGGCCGCGATCTCCTTGAGACGCAGCGACAGCTGCAGCGTGCTCGGCCGCTCCTCGGGGTCCTTCGCCAGACAGGCCCGCACGAGCGGCGCCAACGCGTCCGGCACACCGTGCAGCTGCGCCTCCTCGTGTACCACGCGATACAGCATCACCTCGGAACTGCCGTGTCCGAAGGGCGAGTCCGCCATCGAGGAGTACGCCAGGGTCGCCCCGAGCGAGAACACGTCGGTGGCCGGGGTGACGGCGGCACCGCGCACCTGCTCCGGCGCCAGGAAGCCCGGCGAGCCGACCGCCGTACCGACGTGCGTGAGCGTCGAGGCGCCCGTGGCCCAGGCGATCCCGAAGTCGATGATCCGCGGGCCCTTGGGGGAGAGCAGGATGTTCGAGGGCTTCAGGTCCCGGTGCACGACCCCGGCCTCGTGGACCGCGACCAGCCCCTCCGACAGCGCGGCCCCGATCGCGGCGACCTCGGCCGCGCCCAGCGGGCCCTCGTCGGCCACCTTGTCGTGCAGGGACGGCCCGGGCACGTACTGCGTGGCGAACCAGGGCCGCTCGGCGTCGAGGTCCGCCGCGACCAGCCGCGCCGTGCAGCCGCCGCGGATCCGCCGCGCCGCCGAGACCTCACGCGCGAAGCGGGACCGGAACTCCTGGTCCTCCGCCAGATCCGGCCGGATGACCTTCAGCGCGACCCGCTGCCCCTTGCGGTCCGAGCCGAGGTACACGACTCCCATGCCGCCCGCGCCGAGCCGTCTGTGAAGCCTGAACGAGCCGACGACGCGCGGGTCCTCGCGCCTCAGGCGCATCATCGCCATGTCCATCCCCGCTGCCCGGTCCGTGTGACGTGCCACAGCTTACGTTTCCCCGGCCGCCCGCGCGCAGAGGCCGCGCCCTCTCGACCCGATCGATTGTCAGTGCCGGGTGGGAGAATTGAAGAGTGGTCAGGGAGCTTGAGAACAGGCCTGCTTTGGCCGGTCGGTTCCCTCAACCACCCGTCGTAGAAGGGGGATTGTGCCCGTGAAGGGTGACCGCGTGGAAATAGTCGTGGACGCTGGGGACACGACACGCACATACGAGGTGGTGGCGAGCAGGGCGGGCCGCCGGGTGGAGACAGCGGTACGCCGAGGTGTCGTGGAAGTGAGCGAAGTCACCCGCAACGGCTCCGTGGTCCGCACGGCCCGCTTCATGGCCAACCGGGTCCTCGCGCTGGTCGAGCAGCCCATCCCGCGGGAGGACAGCTCGGAAACATAGGGGCACACCGGGCAGCCCCTCCGGGAAGACCCCGAGACCCCGGCCCCCGTCTCCACCCAGGGGAGTACTCCGCAGGTCACGGCTCATCCTCCGGGAGGCCCGGCAATCGGTACGAGGGCATGACGTGCGCCGGGCGCCGGACGCCTAGATTTGAGGTCAAGCGGCGGGTGCAGCACTCGTCCCCCGAGGTCAGACACCCGCCGCTGCCAACCACACCGGAGAACGGTCAGGAGAGGGACCATGGCTTTCACGGCACCGCGGACACTGGTCCGCACCCAGGAGCGCAAGGCGTACAGCACCGTGTTCCGCACCCGCCGTGAAGGCCGCCGCCACCCCTTGGTGGCGACACTCATGGCTCTTCCCCTGGCCGCACTGCTCCTGCTCGTCTTCGACGGCTGGGAGACAGTGGCCACACAGGCGTCGTCCGTGGGCGTGATGCTGGGGCGCTGAGCGGCGCTCCCAGGCCCGGAAGAGCGGTCCGGGCGGGGACATCCACCCATGAAACCCCGTGGGGACGGGGGTGCGGCGGACGGCAAAGAGATGCCGGCGCAGCTGGGGAGCTGCGCCGGCATCGCCATGCCCGGAACCCGAAGCCGCCCCGCCTGCGTAGGCTCGGGCCGATACGTACGTCCCCTGGGAGCCCCGTGACCGCCGACCCGCTGCTGCCCGCGCTGGCCTCGAGAGCCCGGGCCGAGGCCCACGCGCGGACGGCGGACTGCTCCTGCGAGGAGACCGGTACCCTCGCCGACCGCCCCGACGGCACGGTCGTCCGCCACGCCGGCACCGTGGCGAAGGCCCACGCCCCGGCCACCCCCGTCGCCGCGCTCACCGTGCGCCTCACCGCCGCGACCCGCCTGCCCGGCATCCTCCTGCCCCCGCTCGGCCCGACACCGGTCGAGCTGCACGGCAGGCCCGTGACGTTCTGGCCGTACGGCGTCCCCGTCGACCCCGAGGACCCGGACGCCGCCCCCTGGGAGGAGGCCGCGACCCTCCTCGCCCGGCTGCACCGCGCCCCCGTCCCGGTCGCCTCTCTGCCCGCCATGCGCGGCCCCGCCAAGGCGGCCCTCGCCGTCGCCCGTCTCCGCGCGGCGGCGGCGGACCATCCGGCGACCTCGCCCGTGCTGCGCGCCTGGGCCACCCTCCCGGCCTGGGCCCGCGCCGAGGCGCCCCCTCCGGACACCACGACCCTGTGCCACGGCGATCTCCACCTCGGCCAGCTCGTCCGCCACCCGGCCCCCGACGGCCCGTGGCTGCTCATCGACGTCGACGACCTCGGCACCGGGACGGCCGCCTGGGACCTGGCGCGCCCCGCGGCCTGGTACGCCTGCGGCCTGCTGCCGCCCGACGCGTGGGCGCGCTTCCTGGCCGCCTACCGGGCGGCCGGCGGTCCCGCCGTCCCGGCGGACGGCGACCCCTGGCCCGCGCTGGACGTACCGGCCCGCGCTCTGAGCGTGCAGACCGCGGCCCGGGCCGTCGCCAAGGCGGCCGGCGCGGGCCGTCCGCTGGACGAGGTGGAGGGGGCCGTCGTCGACGCGTGTGACCGAATGGGTTCGTTCCCGCCGGAGTTGGTGCCCGGCCCCGCGAAGTAAGGTGCAACCGATCGCAGCCGGACAGTGTCTGTCCTGGCGAAACACGAAGCAGGACCGACCGGCGAGGAGTTGAGCCGAGCATGCAGTGTCCCAAGTGCCATGCGCCGATGCACACGTACAACCGCAACGGTGTCCAGATCGAGCAGTGCAGCGGCTGCCGCGGCATCTTTCTCGACTTCGGCGAGCTGGAAGCGCTGACCCGCCTGGAGTCCCAGTGGTCCCAGCCGGCCGCACCGCCGCCAGGCGTCCCGCAGGGCTACCCGGCCCCCCAGGCCCCCGCCTGGGGCGCCCAGCAGCACGGCGGTGGCCACTACGGCGGTCACGGCCACGGCGGCCACCACCGGAGCAAGAGCTTCGGCCACATGCTGTTCTCCAGCTGACGGCGGCCGGTACACGACGAATCCCCCGGCCGTCGAGACGGCCGGGGGATTCGGCTGGTGCGCGATACTGGGATTGAACCAGTGACCTCTTCCGTGTCAGGGAAGCGCTCTCCCGCTGAGCTAATCGCGCGAGGGGACCACGGGTGGTGCGAACTGCGTGCGCGATACTGGGATTGAACCAGTGACCTCTTCCGTGTCAGGGAAGCGCTCTCCCGCTGAGCTAATCGCGCGGGGTCGAAGCCTTGCGGCTCCTGAAGCCCGAGGGCTCCGGTGGACGATACTGGGATTGAACCAGTGACCTCTTCCGTGTCAGGGAAGCGCTCTCCCGCTGAGCTAATCGTCCTTGGAGGTGGAGACGGGATTTGAACCCGTGTAGACGGCTTTGCAGGCCGTTGCCTCGCCTCTCGGCCACTCCACCAGGAGTGCGGGGGATCGTGAAGAACCCCCACTTCCTGCGAGCGGACGACCAGGTTCGAACTGGCGACCTCAACCTTGGCAAGGTTGCGCTCTACCAACTGAGCTACGTCCGCGTGCCGTTTCCGCTCCGCTTGCGCGGCGCGGCGACGTGTTGAACTCTAGCGGATTCCCGGGCCAGCACAAAAACGCGTTTGCGCAGCGTGCTGCCCTGCACCTGGCGGCGGACCGGGCCGGGACCCGGGGAACGACAAGGTCGGGCCGGGTGTCCGGCGCCCGCCATAGACTCGAGGCGTGCTTCGCCTGCCTCCTCTCGCCCGATTCGGTGACCGTGTCGCCACCGGTCTCCTCGACGTCACCAGCGATCCGGCGGCTCTCGACTCCGCCGGTTTCTGGGCCGTCAGCGCGGACTTCGAGGGTGGCCTGACCTGCGCCCGCTTCCGGGACGTGCGCCATGAGCCGGTGCCGTCCCCCGTGCCGGGCGGCTGGCGCGGGCCCGCCGCCGGTGCCTGGACGTCGTCCCTCGACCGCGAGGCGTACACGGCCGGCGTGCGGCGGATCCGTGAGTACATCGCGGCCGGCGAGGTCTACCAGGCGAACCTCTGCCGGGTGCTGTCGGCGCCGGTGGCACCCGACGCCGACGTGGACGCGCTGACGGCCCTGCTCGCGCGCGGCAACCCGGCACCGTACGCAGGAACGATCCGTCTGCCCGGGCACGGCGTCGAGCTGGCCACCGCCTCCCCCGAACTGTTCCTGCGCCGGGCCGGCCGGACCGTCGAGTCCGGCCCGATCAAGGGCACCGGCCGGACCGAGGCCGACCTGCTGGAGAAGGACTTCGCCGAGAACGTGATGATCGTGGACCTGGTCCGCAACGACCTCGGGCGGGTCTGCGCGGCCGGCAGCGTCACCGTGCCCGACCTGTGCGTGCTGGAGAAGCACCCGGGTCTGGTGCACCTGGTGTCGACGGTCCGGGGCGAGCTGGGCGAGGACGCCGGCTGGGCCGGACTGCTCGGCGCCGCCTTCCCGCCCGGGTCGGTCACCGGCGCCCCGAAGTCACGAGCCCTGCGGATCATCGGGGAGCTGGAGACGGCCGACCGGGGACCGTACTGCGGCGGCATCGGCTGGGTCGACGCCGACCGGGGGACGGGCGAGCTGGCGGTCGGCATCCGCACCTTCTGGGTCGACCGCGCGGACGGCGCGCTGCGGTTCGGCACCGGCGCCGGCATCACCTGGGGCTCCGACCCCGAGGGGGAGTGGCGGGAGACCGAGCTGAAGGCGTCGCGGCTGCTCGCGATAGCGTCGGGCACGTACGAGGTGAGTATGGAGGAACTGACGTGAAGCTTTGGCTCGACGGCGGGCTGCAGGACATGGAGTCCGCCCGCGTCTCCGTGTTCGACCACGGGCTGACCGTGGGCGACGGCATCTTCGAGACCGTGAAGGCGGTGGCCGGAAAGCCGTTCGCGCTCACCCGCCACCTCGACCGGCTGACCCGCTCCGCCCGCGGCCTCGGCCTGCCCGACCCCGACCTCGACGAGGTCCGCCGCGCCTGCGGTGCCGTCCTGGAGGCCAACCCGATGCCGCTGGGCCGGCTGCGCATCACCTACACCGGCGGTCACGGCCCGCTCGGCTCCGACCGCGGCGAACACGGCACCACGCTGGTCGTCGCGCTGGGCGAGACGGACCGCCGCGCCGACTCCACGGCCGTGATCACCGTGCCCTGGACCCGCAACGAGCGCGGCGCGCTCACCGGCCTGAAGACGACCTCGTACGCCGAGAACGTCGTCGCGCTCGCCCGCGCCCGCGAACAGGGCGCCTCCGAGGCGCTGTTCGCCAACACGGCCGGCCGGCTCTGCGAGGGCACCGGATCGAACGTGTTCGTCGTCCTCGACGGCGAGATCCACACCCCGCCGCTCGCCTCCGGCTGCCTCGCCGGTATCACCCGGGCGCTGGCCGCCGAGTGGACCGGCGCCAAGGAGACCG
>NZ_JBEXCW010000047.1:0-64781 GCF_040605435.1 Streptomyces sp. NPDC005574 | reverse complement strand
GGCCGCGCGTCTTGGGCGGCGCGAGGCCCGGACGCCGTGAGGCCCGGCTGGCCGCGCGTCTTGGGCGGCGCGAGGCCCCGGTGGCCGCGCGTCTTGGGCGGCACGAGGCCCGGACGCCGTGAGGCCCGGCTGGCCGCGAGGCCCCGGCTGGCCGCCCGTCTTGGGCGGCGCGAGGCCCGGGCGGGACGAGGCCCGGCTGGCCGCGCGTCCTGGTCGGCCGCGAAGTTCGGTCGGCCGCGAGGCCCGGGTGGCGCGAGGCCCCGGTGGCGCACATCCTGACCGGCGCGCGTCCCTACCGGCGGGCGTCCCAGCGGCGCGCATCCCCACCGGCTGGTGTCCCCAGCAGCGCGCGTCCCCGGCGACCGCGCGTTCCGACCAGCACACATCCCTACCGGCTCGCCCCCGGCCGACGCACATCCCCACCTGCGCGCCTCCCCCCGGCGCGCCTCCCAGCCGGCGCGCGTCCCCACCGGCTCGCGTCCCCGCGGCGCGCATCCCGGCCGCCCGCCGCTGCTCTCAGGCGATCCACTGCTCGTACGCCAGGTTCGCCACCAGGGCGAACACCACCGTCAGCAGCACGACCCGGACGAACCCGCTGCCCTTCTTCAGTGCGGTGCGCGCACCCAGCGTGCCGCCCGCCAGGTTGAACCCGGCCATGAGCGCGGCGAGTTGCCACAGGACCGCGCCCTGCCAGGCGAACATGGCCAGCGCCCCCGCGTTGGTGCAGCAGTTGACGATCTTCGCGGTGGCGGAGGCGGTCACCAGGTCGAGGTGGAGGACCGCGGTGAGGGCGAGGACCAGGAACGTGCCGGTGCCGGGGCCGATCAGCCCGTCGTAGAAGCCGATGCCGAGGCCCGCGAGGCCGATCGCGGCCAGGATTCGGCGGCGGGTCGCCGGGCCGGGCGTCGGGGCCGTGCCGAAGGCGGGCCGCAGGATGACGAAGGCCGCGACCGCGAGCAGCACCACCATGATCACGGGCTTGAGGACGCCGGTGCTCATCCCGGCCGCGAAGAACGCCCCGGCCGAGGAGCCGGCCAGCGCGGCCAGGCCGATCCGGACGGCGGTCCGGACGTCCACCGGGGCCCGGCGGGCGTACGTCACGGCGGCGCCCGTGGTGCCGACGATGGCGACCGCCTTGTTGGTGCCGAGCGCGGACGCGGCCGGGGTGCCCGCCGGCAGCCCGAGGAGCAGGACCGGCAGGAGCAGCAGGCCGCCCCCGCCGACCACGGCGTCGATCCAGCCCGCCGCGAGGGCCGCGAGGCAGAGGAGAACGACCGTGGTCAGCGCTATGTCGGGCATGATCGCGACCCTAGAGACAGGAGCGTCCGCCGTCCATGCACCTGAGCGAATCCTGAGCTTCGGCGGAGCGCCGCGGTGCGCCCCCACCACCGCTCGGACCGAGCCCGGGCCGCCCGGAGGGCCCCTCACACCACGGCCCCCCGCCCCCGCGCCGGCCGTCCGCCGGGGCCGGTCAGCCGAGCCCCGGCCGCCCGCCGGCCCCCTCACACCGGGCCCCCGGCGCGCTCTGGGAACCCTCACACCCGGCGTCCGCTCCAGCTGAGGGCAGCGTTCCTCGCGGGAAACAGATGTGATGCGGTCGGGTAACACCCACCCCGCAGGCTCCTGGACATGACCTCGAATACGCGTGTGGTGGTGATCGGCGCCGGGCTCGCGGGCGTACGGCTCGCCCGGCGGCTCGGTGAGCTCGGCACGCCCGCCCTGCTGGTCGGCGAGGAGGAACACCGGCCGTACAACCGGGTGCTGCTCGCCGAGGTGCTGGCCGGCCGCTACAACCCCGAGGTGATCGCCCTGCCGGCGCCCGCCGGGCTGACGCGCGCCCGGGTCACCGGCATCGACCGCGCCGAGCGGACCGTGCGCTGCGCGGACGGCTCGGTGATCGCATACGACACGCTCGTCCTGGCCACCGGCTCCAACCCCGTACTCCCGCCCCTGCGCGGCCTGTTCACCCCCGATCACGAACTGCCCGAGGGCGTCCACGCGTTCCGCACGATGGACGACTGCCTGGGCCTGTCCAAGGCGGTACGGCCGGGGGTGCGGGCGGTCGTGATCGGCGGCGGGCTGCTCGGGGTGTCCGCGGCCCGCGCGCTCGCCGTGCGCGGCGCACAGGTCGTCCTGGCCCAGCAGTCCGAGCGGCTGATGGAACGTCAGCTCGACCCGGGCGCCTCCCGGTTGGTCCACCGCCACCTCACGGAGCTCGGCGTCGAGGTGCACACCGAGTGCCGCGTCCGCGACGTGCGCTGTGTCGGCGGCGCGGTCCGCTCGGTGGAGATGGCCGACGGCTACGCCCTCGACGCCGACCTCGTCGTCCTGGCCTGCGGGGTCCACCCGCGGGTCGGCCTCGCCCAGCAGGCCGGACTCGCCGTCCACAAGGGCGTCCTCGTCGACGACGAACTGCGCACCTCCGACCCGGACATCCGGGCCGTCGGCGACTGCGCGCAGCACGACGGCACGGTCTACGGCCTCGCCGCGCCGGCCCTCGAACAGGCCGAGATCCTGGCCGGGTTGCTGGCGGGCGGCACCCGCGCCCGCTACACCGGCACCCGTTCCCTGACCCGGCTCACGCTCGCCGGGCACAGCGCCTTCGACCTCGCCGCGTTCGGCGAGACGGAGGCGCGCCCCGGCGACGACGTCGTGCAGCTCGCCGACGCCACCCGCGGCACCTACCGCAAGGTCGTCGTCCGCGACGACCGCCTGGTCGGCGGGGTTCTCGTCGGCGAACTCGGCACCGTCGGCGCGCTCGCGCGCGCCTGGGAGGGAGCAGAGCCGCTGCCCTCCGACGGCGGCCCCCCGCTCCACCTGCTCACCAACGACGGAGGCTCCTGATGACCGCCACCCTGGGGGGCACCCCCACGATCGTGCTCGTCGGCCATGGCATGGTCGGCCAGCGCTTCCTCGAAGCGCTCGCCGAGCGCGGCCTGACCGCCACGCACCGGGTGGTCGTGCTGTGCGAGGAGCCGCGGCCGGCCTACGACCGCGTGCAGCTCACCTCGTACTTCTCGGGCCGTACCCCCGAGGACCTGTCGGTCACCGACCCTGAGTTCATCGAGGACCACGGGATCGAACTGCACGTCGGCGACCCGGCGGAGAGCATCGACCGCGCCGCGCGGACGGTGACCGCCCGCTCCGGCCTGACCGTCGCCTACGACACCCTGGTTCTGGCCACCGGTTCCTACCCCTTCGTGCCGCCGGTCCCGGGCAAGGACGCCGAGGGCTGCTTCGTCTACCGCACCATCGAGGACCTGTTCGCCATCGAGGCGTACGCGAAGGCGCGCGCCACCACGGGCGCGGTGGTCGGCGGCGGCCTTCTCGGCCTGGAGGCGGCCGGCGCCCTCAAGGGCCTCGGACTGGCGGCCCACATCGTGGAGTTCGCGCCGCGCCTGATGCCGGTGCAGGTCGACGACGGCGGCGGCGCCGCCCTGCTGCGCACCATCGAGGACATGGGCCTGAGCGTCCACACCGGAACCGGCACGCAGGAGATCGTGGTCGGCGAGGACGGCGCGGTCACCGGCATGAAACTGTCCGACGGCTCCGAACTCGCCACCGACATGGTGGTGTTCTCCGCCGGGGTCCGCCCGCGCGACCAACTCGCCCGCGACAGCGGCCTCACCGTCGGCGACCGCGGCGGCATCACCGTGGACGAGCAGTGCCGGACCGTCGGTGACCCGCACGTGTTCGCGATCGGCGAGTGCGCGCTGGCCGCGGACGGCCGGGTGTACGGCCTGGTCGCCCCCGGCTACGAGCAGGCGCAGACCGCCGCGGCGACCATCGCCCAGGACGAGGCGGCCTTCACGGGCGCCGACCTGTCGACCAAGCTGAAGCTGCTCGGCGTCGACGTGGCGTCCTTCGGTGACGCCCACGGCACCACCGCGGACTGCCTCGACGTCGTCTACTCCGACTCCCGCTCGGGCACCTACAAGAAGCTGGTCATCGGCCGCGACGGCGAGCTGCTCGGCGGCATCCTGGTCGGCGACGCGGAGGCGTACGGCACGCTGCGCGCCCTCACCGGCTCGGTCCCCCCGATCTCGCCCGAGCAGCTGGTGCTGCCGGCGGGCTCCGGGGGCGGCGCCCAGCTCGGCCCCGCCGCCCTCCCCGACGAGGCGGTCATCTGCTCCTGCCACAACGTCACCAAGGGCACGATCCGCGGAGCGGTCACCGCGCACTCCTGCACGACCGTTCCCGAGGTGAAGAAGTGCACCAAGGCCGGTACGGGCTGCGGCAGTTGCGTCAAGGTGCTCGGGCAGCTGGTCACCGCCGAGCTGGAGGCGAGCGGCGTCGAGGTCGACAAGGGCCTGTGCGGCTGCTTCGCACAGACCCGCGAGGAGCTGTACGAGATCGTCCTCGCCCTGCGCGTCAACACCTACCAGGACCTCCTGGACCGCTACGGCCGGGACGGCGCCCGGGGCGGCGACGGCTGCGAGACCTGCAAGCCGGCCGTCGGCTCGATCATTGCCTCCCTCGCCCCGACGATCGGCGCGAGCGGCTACGTCCTGGACGGCGAGCAGGCCGCCCTCCAGGACAGCAACGACCACTTCCTCGCCAACCTGCAGAAGAACGGCTCGTACTCGGTCGTACCGCGCATCCCCGGCGGTGAGATCACCCCGGAGGGGCTGATCGTGATCGGGGAGATCGCCCGCGACTTCGGCCTCTACACGAAGATCACCGGCGGTCAGCGCATCGACATGTTCGGCGCGCGCGTCGAGCAGCTCCCGCTGATCTGGGCCCGCCTGGTCGACGCCGGCTTCGAGTCCGGCCACGCGTACGGCAAGGCCCTGCGCACGGTGAAGTCCTGTGTGGGCCAGACCTGGTGCCGCTACGGCGTGCAGGACTCCGTCCGGATGGCGATCGACCTGGAGCTGCGCTACCGGGGCCTGCGGTCCCCGCACAAGCTGAAGTCGGCGGTGTCCGGCTGCGCCCGCGAGTGCGCCGAGGCCCAGTCCAAGGACTTCGGCATCATCGCCACCGCCAACGGCTGGAACCTCTACGTCGGCGGCAACGGCGGCGCCACCCCGCGCCACGCGGACCTGCTGGCCCAGGACCTCTCCGACGCCGAACTGGTGCGCCTCATCGACCGGTTCCTGATGTTCTACATCCGCACCGCCGAGCGCCTGGAGCGCACCTCCACCTGGCTGGAGCGCATCCCGGGCGGCCTCGACCACGTGCGGGACGTGGTGGTGGAGGACTCCCTCGGCATCTGCGAGGAGCTGGAGTCCCTCATGGCCGCCCATGTCGCGGGCTACCGCGACGAGTGGGCGACGACCATCAGCGACCCCGAGAAGCTCGCCCGGTTCGTGTCCTTCGTCAACGCGCCCGACACCCCCGACCCGGTGGTCGGCTTCGTCCCCGAGCGCGACCAGATCAAGCCCGACCTGCCACTGCTGTCCATCGGCATGCGACCCCTGGAAGGAAGCGCCCAGCGATGACCCTGGCACCCGAGACGACCGACCTGAAGCTGCAACTGAACCTGGACGACGCCTGGTTCACGGTGTGCGACCTGAGCGCGCTGCTGCCCGGCCGGGGGGTGGCGGCCCTGCTGCCCGACGGCCGCCAGGCCGCCCTCTTCCGCGACCGGTCCGGCCGGCTCTACGCCATCGACAACCGCGACCCGTTCGGCGGCGCGGCCGTCCTCTCCCGCGGCCTGACCGGCACCCACCAGGGCCGCCCCTTCGTCGCCTCCCCTCTCCTGAAGCAGCGCTTCGACCTGGAGTCCGGAACCTGCCTGGACGACGAGACGGTACGGGTGCGGACGTACGAGATCCGGACGGCGTAGCGGCGCCGGACATCCGGTGACGGCCCGGCGTCTGCCGGACCGTCACCGGATGTCACGGAACGGATACTTCAGCCACGCGGCCGGGAGCGGCGGCAATACGGTCATTCCCCTCGACCGCACCTCTGGGGGATCCACATGAGCAATCCGTACGCCGTGCCGCAGCCGCCCAAGTGGGCCCGCAAGCGGTTCGTCCTGCCCGCGCTCGCGGTGGCGCTGTTCGTCGGTGTCGGGATCGGTGCCGGCGGCGACGGCGGTGACACCACGACCGACGCGAAGCCGGCGGCCGCCGCGCCACGGCCGACGGTCACCGTCACGGCCACCACCACCAAGACGGCCGCGCCCGAACCGGCGGCCACCGTGACCGCCACCAGGACGGTCAAGGCCACCAGGACGGTCAGAGCGACCAGAACCGTCACGGCCGAGCCAGCCGAGGACAGCGGCGCCGACGACAGCGGCTCGGGAGGCGGTGACGTCTACTACGCCAACTGCACCGAGGCCCGGGCCGCCGGCGCCGCCCCCATCCGTCGCGGTGAGCCCGGCTACGCGTCCCACCTGGACCGCGACAACGACGGGATCGCGTGCGACGCGTGAACTCCGGCGCCTCAGTCCCGCCTGATCAGCTCCGGGTCGATCCGCCGGCCCGGCAACGGCAGCGCGCCGAGAGCGGCGACGACCACGACTCCGGCGGCGCAGGCCAGCAGCAGCGGCACCCCCGCGCCGTCCCAGAAGACCGCGCCTCCCCCGGTGACGAGGTAGCTGGACTCGGCCGCCTTCCCGGCGACCACGGCCAGCACGAGCCCCACCCCGAGCGGCAGCACGACCTGCGTCACCTGCACGGCCCGCAGCGTACGGGGCCGCGCCCCGAGCGGCGCGAGCGCGGTGACCTGCGGCCGCCGCTCCACGGCCCGGTCGGTGGCGGCGACGAGGTAGGCGGCGACACCGATGAACAGGCCGAGGACCATACCGACGGCGAGCAGGGTGCGGATCACGGCGATCTGCTGCAGTCCGTCGACGTCGATCCCTGCGGGATGAGGCTGACGGTGGGGGCGATCCGGCCGATGTCGTCGAGGACACCGCGAACGGTCGAGGGTTCGGAATCACTGATCAGCCGGAAGGTCGCCCCGGCCCACTTCGCGTCGGAAGGCAGCGTGGAGGGTGGGAGGACGATCGACTCACCCGAGAACACCTCGATGCCCGTGTAGTCGCGGTACCGGGCGGTGCTCCGGGGTACCACGACGGTCACCGGTCGCGCGGCGTCCGCCTCGATGCGGAACCGGGCCCCGACGGGCGCCTCGGAACCGTCCGGGGGCGCTGCGGAGTCCCGCGCCGCCGCGGCCGTCCGTCGACGCATCCCTTGACCCACGGCACGGCGTCGCGCACCTGGGGGCAGGTGACCAGGACGAACTCGGGCGACAACGGCTGCATCGCGTCGTCGTACAAAGGCGCTGACCGCAGAACGGTGACATGCGAGCGGAGGTCCGGCAGTCGGGCGAGTGATCGCCGCTGCGCAGGGCTGAGTTGCTCGTACGGCATGTCGTACAACTGGACCGGCGAGGTGTTCTTGGAGACCTGGTCCAGCTCGATGAGGACCCCCTGGGCCAGGGAGGCCGCGAACACCAGCAGGACGAGCCCGGTCGCCACGCGAAGTGCGCCACCCGCTTCGGCCTCGTTGCGGCGCATGGCGAGGCCGAGCGCCAGCGAACGGGTGGACCGGGCGATCTGCCGGGCCAGGAACCGGCACAGCGGGGGCAGTGACACCACCAGACCCCCGCCGATCAGGAGCGCGGCCGCAGGGACGAGCCAGGAGGACAGCCCGGTGTCCCGAGGTGCGTGACCGGTCGCCCCGGCGACGCAGTACCCCGTCGCGATGCCCAGCCCTCCGATCAGGGGGAGGAAACCCCAGGGCGAAGGCGCTTTGTCGACCGCGCTGCGGCGCACGGCGAGGGGGTTCGCCGCCGCCTTCCGGGCACTGGCTCGCCCCACGAACCAGGCGAGCGCCGGGCAGCCGAGGAGACACGCGACGAGCGTCGAGGCGGACAGCGCGCCGTCACCCGGGTACCACGTGAAGCCGGGCAGCCCCACCCGCGAGATCAGCTGGTTGAGGACCTGGTACCCGGCAAGCCCGAGGAGCGCGCCGAGTGCGGCCGCGGCGACCGTCTCGGCGGCGTTGACGCGCTGGACCCCCTTCGCGCTCAGTCCGAGCAGCCGAAGTGCCGCAAGTCTCCGGGCTCGGTCGGCCGCCGACAGACGGGCGCAGACCGAGAGGAACACCGCGAGGGGCAGCAGGACGACCCCCGCCATCGTGAAGCGCAGGATGTCGAGGGTCGACGGCTCCACCGTGGTCCGCAGCGCCTCTCGCACGCCGAACCGGGCGACGGGCCAGCCGTCGGTCAGCTCACCACGGCTGACGCCCAGGTACGCGACGAGTTCGTCGGGGCGCGCCAGCCCTCCGGAGCTGATCAGTCCCTTCTCCCGCCCCGGCAGGCGCCGGCCCAGATCCGGTTCGGCCCGCAGCAGCGCGCACAGCCGGGGGGACACGAACACCTCTCCCTCGTGCGGGAACGACGTCAGCCCGGGCGGGGCTTCGACGTCCCTGTCGCCGCGGGCCAGGAAGATGCGGGTGAGCGGCCTCGATCCGTAGGGGTCGGTTCTCTCCAGGCTCAGGGGGGGAGCCCTCGAAGACGGCGTTGTGCGAGCCGTCGCGCGCGATGACAGGCTACCTGGCCGCGATCCGCCCGTCCTGCGCCGCCAGAATGCCCGGGATCGTGAGGACGATGGCCAGACAGCACACCCCGATGGAAGCGCCCAGTGTCATCAGTGCGAAGCGCAGTCGGTTGCCGCGCCCGCTGCCGGCCAGCAGCCGCAACCCCAGCAGCAGTTCCCTCACCGCTGCCCTCTCCCCTGCGCGGTGAGGACACCGTCGACCATCGTGTACCGGGTGTCCGCCTTGGCCGCGACGTCCGCGTCATGGGTGACGAGGACGACAGCCGTGCCCTGCGAGCGGGCGAGAGTGAGGAACTCCTCCAGTACGGCGGTGGCGTTGGCGCTGTCGAGGGAGCCGGTCGGCTCGTCGGCGAAGACCACCGCCGGCCGGTGCACGAGCGCGCGTGCCACGGCGACCCGCTGGCTCTGTCCGCCCGACACCTGTGAGGGGCGCCGTGTCCGAAGGTCGGCGAGGCCCAGCCGTCCCAGCACCTCGCCGGCCGCGGCCAGGGCCGCGGGCTTGCGTTGCCCTGCCAGCCTCAGCGGCAGAGCGGCGTTCTCCTCCACGGTCAGCTCGGGCAGCAACTCGCCGTACTGGAAGACGAAACCGAAGCGGCTCCGGCGCAGGGCACTCAGCTCCTCGTCACCGAGATCACCCAACGAGCTTCCCTCGAAACGGACTTCACCGGCCACGACGGGAAGTACTCCGGCCAGGCAGTACAGGAGCGACGACTTACCGGATCCGCTGGGTCCGGTGATCGCCGCTGTCTCGCCCCGGCGGAGCACGAGCGACGCCCCTCTGACGGCTTGCGACGGGCCGTAGAAGAGGTCGACTCCATCGGCGACAAGGATCTCTGACGTATTGATCGGGACTCCCACTCAGCCCTGGCCGGTGTAGTGGAAGTGCTGTTCCAGGGTGCAGTTGTCCGGCCGGAGGGCGCCCGTGTCACGGCACACGCGCAGGTAGGCGTCGTCCGTGTAGCGCTGTGCGCCGGACCAGTTGGAGTGGTGCATGAACTTCACCGCCCGCTGCTTTCCGTAGTAGCGGACCGCGTCATGGCCTTCGACCCGCACCTGCACGTATCCGTTGTGGCGGTCGTCGGGGAGGGCATCCCGCAGGTAGCCGCTCCACTCGAAGGAACCGTGGTTCCGTGCAGGCGGGTTGAACCGGTAGGAGCCGTGCTCGAAAGCCACCCCCTTCGGCGTCAGCGGGGGCAGGGAATGCCACGAGGACGCGAGCGCCGTGCCGCCCCCCCACCAGGAAGACTCCTGCCGCGATCACGCCCACCACTGCCTTCTTCACAGGTCACCTCTTCTGCGTCCGAACGGCCCCACCACCGCCTGGAGTTACGCACAGTAGTGGATCAGTGACGCGGAGAATCCTTCATCCTCGCCCACCGCCACCACATCAGGTGAACCTCCCGCCGATCCCCCAACTCCCGGTCTTGGCTTCACCGCGGTAGGACCCGGACATCCGGTTGACCGTCCGGCCGGGAACGCCCGGGACCCCTACGTGATCGCAGAAACCGCATGCCTGCGGCGGGACTTCACCTCCATCGACGTCCCCGGCCAGGAGGCAGCCGATCCGGCTCTGCTGACCGCCCACCGCACGGACCTGATCGCCGACCGCGTCCGGATGCTCAACCGGCTCCGCGACATGCTCCCCGGGATCTTCCCCGCCCTGGAACGGGCCTTCGACTGTGCCGACCACAAAGGCTCGTTCATTCTGCTCACCCGCCACCAGAGCCCGGCAGCCATACGCCGCCACGGCCAAACCCGTCTCACGGCCTGGCTCAAGGGACGCAGTGCCCGCAACCCCGACGCAGTCGCCGACCAGCATCAACCGCGAAGGCCCCAGCCCCGACTACTACCTGAAGAAGCGGGCCGAGGGCTGCAAGCACGTCCAGGCCGTCATCGCCCTCGCCCGCCAACGTGTCGACGTCCTACGGGCCCTCCTGCGCGACAACCGACTCTTCACCGTCCACCCACCGGCCCGTCCAAGCCGCTTAAACGGGCCAGCGCACCCCGCCCGCCTGGCGATAGCCTGCAGTAAGGACAGCGACGGGCCGGTCGCGGACTTGCTGACACTGGAACTACACGTGGGCGTGGCCGAGATCGCAGAGTCCGTGATCGCTGCATCGCCCAATGACGAGTGGGGCATCTGGGGATGCGACCTGCTTGCCACCATCACCCTCAGCGGGGACAACCCCGACTGGGCCCTCGTGCACCACATCTGGGCCGCTGTGGTGAGCCTGTGGAAGGCGGTTCCGTGGGATGAATCCTCCGGATTCGAGATTCCTGCCAGGGAAGCGCCGCAGCACTGACCCCTAGCAGAGCTTCGACCACCGGATCGGACGTTCTCCGTGCCACAACCGTGCCAGAACGAGCGGGGACTCACGGGGAACAGCAGGCGCCAGTGGGCAGCGTGCCCCACGTCAGCCAGAGTGCTTCCTTTGCAGGCCAGCCGCAGGGTCGCTCCACCTCGCTCCTGAAGAGCTACCGAGCGCTGAAGCGGTAGCCGTCGTTCGCAGGGGCTGGCAGAGCATGAGGGCTGAGGAACGCACCCTGTAGAGATCCAGAACACAGGCGTCCGGCCGTTCCCTGTCCGATAGTCTCCCCGCGCCAAGATCACCAAGCCCGAAGCCGGATTCGGGCCCACTGCGCGACGGGGCTACGTGACTTCGCGGCTCATGTCGTGTCACGGACTGGAGAACACCATGCCCCGATGGGCCATCGTGAAGGCTGACGGTGAGGCGGAAGCCTTCCGGTACAACATCCACAAGGAACTGGAAGGGACCGAAGCCCAAGCCCTTGCAGAGATGCTGCGGATCATCGACACCGTTGCAGAGGCCTTCACCGAAGCAGGGCGCCGCCGAGAGAGAAGACGGGTCTTCCGCGTGTCCGATCGCAGCTACGTCGTGCGCGTCGAAAACCGATGGTCGAACTACGAAGCCCACTTCACCCTCGCCGAACTCATAGCCGACACCCACGATGACGAGCTTCCCAGCAGCGCATCCGGTTCGACGCAGAAGCCGTAAATCCTGGCCGCAGGTTGGCCGCGCATACTGGTCAAAGGCGGGGTACCGGCGAATCAGGGTGAGACACGGTTACGCCGAAGGGGTGCCGCGCCGGAGAAGGCACCCCTTCTCCTGCAACCTCCTGACCTGCTGCGGTGGGTGTGGGATTTGAACCCACGGTGACATCGCTGCCACGACGGTTTCCAAGACCGCTCAAGCGGGTCGACTCGGCACTGAGACTCCACCGACCTCACGTGACTTCGGTCCACGGGCCGGTGGTCTCGTCTTTTGCGATCCAGAGCAGTGGTTGCCCCGTGCGACAGCGCTCGTCTGCACCCTCTTCCCAAGGGAACCGCCCGTCCTTGTCCGGCCAGAACAGCTGCATGATCGGCAGTGGCGGGGTCTGGTAGAAGTCGATGCCGGCGCCGAAGAAGTCGTGGTACCAGCTGGGATGCACGGGCCGGACGGCCACGTCGTAGCCGTTGAGGACGTCTCCCCGGCGCTGGTCGGGCTCAAGTGGGTTGCCACCCCGTATTGCTGCCCCAGCGGCGTTCGCCACGCGCATCGCGGTCTGCGACGGCAGGCCGAACACGCTTACCTCGGGACTGCGCAGTGCGTGCCAGAGACCGATGGAGTAGCCCCAATCGCCGGGGGCATCATCGCCGGCCACGCCCATGACATGCCAGCCGAAGTCCACCACGCTCTTGGCTATACGGCTGTCGCGTTCCCCCGACACGGGGCCGCCCCACTCCGTCGGGGCGCAGAGGAGGCAGAAGCAAGGGGCGTCGTCCATTCGAGGAGAGTAGGCATGCTCGCGCAGGGGCCGTCGTCCGTTGCGGCTGTACAGAAGCGCAGTGCAGCAACCGTCCGACCAGCCCCGACCACTAACGGCCCTGAGCGCCCGTCCGACATGCCCGAGAGACGGTCAGCAAGCGTCGTGCCCATAGTTCGCATCGAGGCGATCAGCCCGCGTCAGAGTCCGCGCGGTCTACGGAGCGGAACACGGTCTCATACTCACCTGCATGCACCAGATGATCCACAACTCTCACCATGGCCGAGATGCCAGCGTCGCGGACAATGAGGCCGTCCCAGCAGGCGAAGAAGCTTCCTCCCAGCTCCTCACCCGTCGTCACCCACCGATCCATGAGCCTTTGCACCTCCGCGAGCGTGAAGATGGTCCCTGACCACCGGAGGCCATCCGCGAAGATCACCCACATGTCGACGTTGCAGACGTCCTCAAGCGCTTCGCCCACATCCGGCACGAAACAGATCTCGTACCCGTCCCGCTGCACACGGTAAAAAGGCCCGTCCCACATGACGTCCCTGACTCCTCTTCACTCCATGCCGAAGGCGGAGCCTAGCTCCTCGCTCGTGCCCTGGCGTGCCGCTCTTGTGCCAGAACGAGCGGGCACTCAGGGGAAATCGCGGTGCGCAGTGGGACGCGCCGGCCACGCAACTCAAGCCGGGGAATCCACAGGTCAGGCCAATGCTTGCCTCACCTGGCTCCTAAAGCGGTGTTCACCTTCCGCTCAGGGCCAGGGCGTGAAGTCGGCGAACAGGTTGAGATGGAGGGGGGACCCTGAAGCCGTTGGAATCCAGCCCTCGCGCAGGGCGCGTTCGATGGCTCGGGCAACGGCGGACGGCAGTACCGCTTCAGCCTGGCGCCCGATCCAGTTGCTCGGGTGCGCCTGATTGGTGGTGGCCACAAGCGTCGTCCCCGGGGTGCCCGCGTGCTCGACCGCGTACGTGCCCGGTGACCAGGCCAGGCCCTGAGCGTAGGTAGGCCGACGTGGCAACCGCCAGCGGTAGGCCGTGCCATCCACGACGATGTGCCGTGCGCCCATACGCCCCAGTGCCATGACTCCCCCTCGATATGGAGGATGCTTGCGACTCTGGCTCCACCGTCCGTAGAAGACAGACGTGCCAGACCCGTGCCAGATGGTGTGGGGGAACCACTGGGAACGCCGGGTACTGGTCCAATACGCAATCAGACGCTGGCAGCGCTCCCGCCCAGGTCAGCCGGACAATCGTCCGTAGATCACTTCAGCTTCCCAAGCTCAGGGTCAATCGCTGCCCGTAGCCTGGGCTCATGTCGATCGAGCAAGGGCCAGCAGTTGTCCTTCAGCTGAAGTGGGAACTGGTGGGACATGGTTGGGCGCGATGCCACCTAGCCGACGGCTCTCAGACAGCATCGATGATCGCCAGTTACTGCACTGACGCGTTGGCGGACCTCGTAGCAGCAACAGGCGAGCTGTACGGGCAGCAGCGCTCAGCCCGGTTTTTCCTCGACGCCGAGCCGCAGGAGCTGCGCTGGACGCTCCGTACAACAGATGACGCGATCAACGTGACCATCTACAAGTTCCCCGACATCGCCGTCAGCCCCGACCTTCCGGACTCCGACGGCACGGTGATGTGGCAGTCGACCCATCCGCGCTCGGCGTTCGCTCACGCTGTTTTGGAAGCAGCCCACACTCTACTCAGGGAGCACGGCGAGGTTGGCTATCACGCCAAGTGGGCGATGCATCCCTACCCCCTCGGATTGGTCCAGGCCCTCGGCAGGCTGCACTTGCGCGACGACGCCTGCGGCCTGCCCCACGACGTGCCATGCACGTAGGCAGTGCACGTCGCCGTCTCAGTTTCCGTCTCAATCAGCCCCGTTCGCGGCCGTTCAGGCGAGACCAACGCCCGGACTGACTCCACAGGCCAGCCACCCATGAACGCACCTGCACGCGCCCCAACACCCCACCACCACAATTGGAAAGCGTGTCGGGGGCACCCCTCAAGACTGGCAAAACGCAGGGCCCGCCCTGGAAGGTGCCGCTTGACAGTCTCTACGGGTGACGCATGAGGGGGCGGCACCCCCGCACAGGGTGCCGCCCGCTCTTTGTGCTCCGGAGGCGTCACCCCGTCGTGAGGGTCGGGGACGGGTGACGGCTCCGGGGTTCCGGAGGGTCCGGTCGAACTACCGGTGGTCGCTGCCCGTCGACTGCGAGGCCGCGCGGCCCGCTTCCAGGCGGGCCACCGGGATGCGGAACGGGGAGCAGGAGACGTAGTCGAGACCCACCTCGTGGAAGAAGTGGACCGACTCCGGGTCGCCGCCGTGTTCGCCGCAGACGCCGAGCTTCAGGTCGGGCCGGGTCGCGCGGCCGGCCTCCGCGGCGAGTTTGACCAGGGAGCCGACGCCGTCCCGGTCGATCGTCTCGAAGGGGGAGACGCCGAAGATGCCCTTCTCCAGGTACGCGGTGAAGAAGGATGCCTCGACGTCGTCACGGCTGAAGCCCCACACCGTCTGGGTGAGGTCGTTCGTGCCGAAGGAGAAGAACTCCGCAGCCTCCGCGATCTGACCGGCCGTCAGCGCGGCCCTCGGCAGCTCGATCATCGTGCCGATGGCCAGCTTGAGTTCGGTGCCGGTGGCGGCCTCGACCTCGGCCACCACCTGGTCCGCCTCCTCGCGCACGATCTCCAGCTCCTGGACGGTGCCCACCAGCGGGATCATGATCTCCGCCCGCGGGTCGCCCTTGGCGGCCTTGCGTTCGGCGGCGGCCTCGGCGATCGCCCGTACCTGCATGGTGAACAGGCCCGGGATCACCAGGCCGAGGCGTACGCCGCGCAGGCCCAGCATCGGGTTCTGCTCGTGCAGGCGGTGGACGGCCTGGAGCAGGCGCAGTTCGTTCTCGTGCGGCTCCTGCCGGGACTCCGCGAGCGCGACCCGGACCGAGAGTTCGGTGATGTCGGGGAGGAACTCGTGCAGCGGCGGGTCGAGGAGGCGGACGGTGACCGGCAGGCCGTCCATCGCCGAGAACAGCTCGACGAAGTCCTTCTTCTGGAGCGGCAGCAGCTCCTTCAGCGACTCCTCGCGCTCGGTCTCCGTGTCCGCCAGGATCAGCCGTTCCACGAGCTCACGACGGTCGCCGAGGAACATGTGCTCGGTGCGGCACAGGCCGATGCCCTGGGCGCCGAAGCGGCGGGCGCGCATCGCGTCCTCGGCGTTGTCCGCGTTGGCGCGCACGCGCAGCCGGCGCTTGCGGTCGGCGAAGGCCATGATCCGGTGGACGGCCTCGACCAGTTCGTCGGCGTCGTTGGCGCCCGCGTGCATCCGGCCCTCGAAGTACTCCACCACCGGGGAGGGGACCACGGGGACCTCACCGAGGTACACCTTGCCGCTCGAACCGTCGATGGAGATCAGGTCGCCCTCCTCGACGACGTGGCCTCCCGGGACGGTCATGCGGCGGCGCTTGGTGTCGACCTCCAGCTCCTCCGCGCCGCAGACACAGGTCTTGCCCATGCCGCGGGCGACGACAGCCGCGTGCGAGGTCTTGCCGCCGCGCGAGGTGAGGATGCCCTCGGCCGCGATCATGCCGTCGAGGTCGTCGGGGTTGGTCTCGCGGCGGACCAGGATGACCTTCTCGCCGGAGCGGGACCACTTCACCGCCGTGTACGAGTCGAAGACGGCCTTGCCGACGGCCGCGCCCGGCGAGGCCGCGATGCCCCGGCCGACCTGCGCGACCTTGGTGTGCTCGTCGAAGCGGGGGAACATCAGCTGGGCGAGCTGGGCGCCGGTCACCCGCTGGAGCGCCTCGGCCTCGTCGATGAGGCCCTGGTCGACGAGCTGGGTCGCGATGCGGAAGGCCGCGCCCGCCGTGCGCTTGCCGACGCGGGTCTGCAGCATCCACAGCTGGCCGCGCTCGATGGTGAACTCGATGTCGCACAGGTCCCTGTAGTGGTTCTCCAGGGTGGCCATGATCTGCATGAGCTGGTCGTACGACGTCTTGTCGATGGTCTCCAGCTCGGCGAGCGGGACCGTGTTGCGGATGCCGGCCACCACGTCCTCGCCCTGGGCGTTCTGGAGGTAGTCGCCGTAGACGCCCTGGTGGCCGCTGGCGGGGTCGCGGGTGAAGGCGACGCCGGTGCCCGAGTCGGGGCCGAGGTTGCCGAAGACCATCGAGCAGACGTTGACGGCGGTGCCGAGGTCGTGCGGGATGCGTTCCTGGCGGCGGTAGAGCTTGGCGCGGTCGGTGTTCCAGGAGTCGAAGACCGCGTGGATGGCGAGGTCCATCTGCTCGCGCGGGTCCTGGGGGAAGTCCCGGCCGGCCTCGGTCTTGACGATCCGCTTGAACCGGGTGACCAGCTTCTTGAGGTCGGCCGCCTCCAGTTCGGTGTCGACCGTGACCTTCTTGGCGTCCTTGGCCTTCTCCAGGGCGTCCTCGAAGAGGTCGCCGTCGACGCCGAGGACGGTCTTGCCGAACATCTGGATCAGGCGGCGGTAGGAGTCCCAGGCGAACCGCTCGTCGCCGGCCTGGGCGGCGAGGCCCTGGACCGACCTGTCGGAGAGGCCGATGTTCAGGACGGTGTCCATCATGCCGGGCATGGAGAACTTCGCGCCGGAGCGGACCGAGACGAGCAGCGGGTCGTCGGCCTGGCCGAGCTTCTTGCCCATCTTGGCTTCGAGGGCGTCGAGGTGCGCGCTCACCTCGTCACGCAGTGCCGCCGGCTCGTCGCCGCTGTCGAGGTAGACCTTGCAGGCCTCGGTGGTGATGGTGAAGCCCGGAGGCACCGGAAGGCCCAGGTTGGTCATCTCGGCGAGGTTGGCGCCCTTGCCGCCGAGGAGGTCCTTGAGGTCCTTGTTGCCTTCGGTGAAGTCGTAGACGAACTTCACGCCCTCAACGCTGGTGCCGTGCTCAGCTACGTGGGGTTCTCTGTTTTCCGACACGGGTCTCGACTCCTCGAGGACGCGGTGGCTGCCCTGACGGGCAGGAACATACCCAGATCGAAGGCGCCTGGGTACGTCCACTTGCGTGTCATGCGCCTGTAACCAGCCGTCCGCCAGCGGATCGAAAGTCAAGGCTTGGCAAGCGACCGGCCGTTTGTGTTTTCACTTCTTGAACGCGACGGCCCCCTGAACCGCGTCCATAGTCCCACCATAGCGCTCAGGTGAGCGTCTTTCGGCACGTTTGATTTCGATCGATGAACGATCAAGGGGTGGCACTGAGTGCCACCCCTTGGAGAAGTGCAGCCGCCCATGATCCGCTCATCTGAGCGGAACCCTGATCAGGGGTGGCGAGAATCACCTGGTCCGGCCCATGGAATTTCATGATGCGGACGCGCGCGGGGAACCGTGACGACGGCCGACCTCACACGCCGAGCGCCAGCAGCCGGTCCTCCACCCGCTCCGGCGCGTACAGATGCTCCACCACCAGCGCACCGGCCCCCACCAGCCCGGCCCGCTCCCCCAGCCGCGAGGTCACCACGTCCAGGTGGCCGGTGGAGCGCGGCAGCGCCCGCTGGTACAGCAGCTCGCGCACCCCCGTGAGGAAGGGCGTGCCGGCCAGGTCTCCCGCGATCATCAGGACCCCCGGGTTGAGCAGGGTCACCACGGTGGCCAGCACGTCACCGACCTGCCGGCCCGCCTCACGCGCCAGGGCCGCCGCCTCCGGATGCCCCGAGGCCAGCAGGTCCCGCACGTCCGAGCCGGAGGCGGCCGGCACGCCGGCCTCCGCCAGCCTCCGCGCGACGGCGCCACCGCTGGCCACGGCGGCCAGACAGCCGTAGGACCCGCACCGGCACAGCAGGTCGGCGCCCGCGGGGACGCGGATGTGGCCGATGTCCCCGGCGCCCCCGTCGACGCCGCGGTAGACGGAGCCGTTCACCACGACGCCCGCGCCGATGCCCGTCGACACCTTGACCAGGACGAACGCCGAGCAGTCGGGGTGGGCGGTGCGCTGTTCGCCGTACGCCATGAGGTTGGCGTCGTTGTCGACCAGCACCGGCACTGCCGGGGCGCCCGTGCGCTCGGTGAAGGCTCCGGCCAGGCGGCTTCTTATGTCGTAGCCGTCCCAGCCGGGCATGATCGGCGGCTGCACGACCCGGCCGCTCTCGCTGTCGACGGGCCCGGGTACCGCCAGCCCGATGCCGCAGACCTCCTCCGCCCGACGGCCGGTCTTCTCGACCAGTTCGGCGAACCAGCGGCCGAGCTCGCCCAGGACGGCCTCGGGGCCGTCCTCCAGGCGCGGGGTCCCGCTGTGCTCGGCGAGGATCTCGCCGGTCAGGGAGAGGACGGCGGCGCGCGCGTGCCGGGTGTCGAGGTCGGCGGCGACGACGACGGCGTGGGCGTCGTCGAACTCCAGGGTGATCGAGGGTCGGCCGCCCTGCGGGGAGTCCACCGGGCCGCCGGCGCCCTCGCGCAGCCAGCCCGCGCGGAAGAGGCGGTCGAGGCGGTGGCCGACGGTGGCGCGGGAGAGTCCGGTCACCTGCTGGAGCGCGCCGCGGGTGGTGGCGCGCCCGCTGCGGACCAGTTCGAGCAGGTCTCCCGCACTCGCCTGGCTCGCGCCCCTCCCGGTCCTGCCGGGCCTTCCGGTCATGCGCACCCCCTTGTGTTTCTCCATGTTGCATTACATATTGAGTTTTGCGTGTTAAATAGACGTAACCCTACGGTGGCCACTGCCGAACTGGTCGGCCGTACGTCTTCGGGGAGCCTGAGTGGACCGCACAACCCAACTGACCGCTCGTATCGCGGGACGCCTGGACCACGCGCGCACCACCTCCTCACCTCCGTTCTCCGGCCAGGGTGAGGTTTCCGGCCCGGGGCCCATTGCATACGATCCGGCGGTGACCAGGCCGTCACTGCACGTCAGGGCGGCCCGGGTGCTGGAGGGCAACTGGACCGGCACCTCGACGGTGCCCTCGCGCGGCCTGTATCCGCACCAGTGGTCCTGGGACTCGGCGTTCATCGCGATCGGCCTGCGCCACCTGTCGCCGTTACGGGCCCAGACGGAACTGGAGACACTGCTGGGCGCCCAGTGGGGCGACGGCCGCATCCCGCACATCGTCTTCAACCCCTCCGTCCCGCTCGACGCGTACTTCCCGAGCCCCGACTTCTGGCGCTCCTCGACCGCGGGGCGCGCTGCGGGCGCCCCGCGCACCGTACAGACCTCGGGCATCGTGCAGCCACCGGTGCACGCCCTGGCCGCGTGGCTGGTGCACTGCGCGGACCCGGGTCTGTCACGGGCGCGCGGCTTCCTGACGGGCGTGTACCCGCGCCTCGCCGCCTGGCACCGCTATCTGCTGCACCGGCGGGACCTGGGCGGGGGCTCGCTGGCGTCCGTCGTCCACCCCTGGGAGCAGGGGATGGACAACAGTCCCTGCTGGGACGCCCCGCTGAGCCGGATCACGCCCGCCCCGGCCCGCTCGTTCCGCCGCGCCGACCTCGACCACGGCGCCGCCGACGACCGGCCGACCGATCTGGACTACGGCCGGTACGTGCGGCTGGCGACGGACTACCGCGACGGCCAGTACGCCGACGGGGCGAGCGAGTTCGCGGTGGAGGACCCCGCGTTCAACGCGCTGCTCATCGCCTCGGAGCACGCGCTGGCCCGCATCGCCCGGGAACTCGGGGCCACCGGAACGGCCCGGCACGCGCGCGCGGAGCGGCTGACGGCCGCGCTCGTCGACCGGCTCTGGGACCCGGCGCGGGGCATGTTCCTCTGCCGTGACGTGCGCGGCGGGGAACTGGTCCCCGAGCGGAGCGTCTCCGGGCTGATCCCGCTGCTGCTGCCCGGCCTGCCGCGCGAGATCGCCGCCCGGCTGGTCGAGACGGTGTACTCCCCCCACTTCGGGCTCGGCACCTCGACCCGACTCGTACCGAGCTACGACCTGCTCGGCGAGGCCTTCGACCCGCATCGCTACTGGCGCGGACCGGCCTGGTTCAACACGAGCTGGCTGGTGGAACGGGGGCTGCGGCAGCACGGCGAGCAGGCCAGGGCACAGGCGCTGCGGGAGGCCGTGCTGCGCACCGCCGGGACCTCGGACTTCGCGGAGTACGTCGACCCGTACACCGGTGAGGGCTGCGGGGCGACGGGCTTCAGCTGGACCGCCGCGCTCACGCTCGACCTGCTGCACGAGCCCCTCGCGGGCGGCGCACCCGGCGCCCCGGGCACGGGCACCGGCACCGGCACGGACAGCGGCATCGGCACGCCTCGGAGCACCGGCGTTCCCGGCCCGCGCGACCCGAGTGAGGTGAACAGCCGGACCACGTGAGCGGCCCGGACGGGACCCGTCCGGACGGGATCGGCCGGCACCGCGACAGCGGCAACCGGAACAGGCCGGACGTGAACGGCCCGCCCAGCGCGGGCCCCAGCGGCCCGGGCGGCAAGGCACGCAACGGCGTCAAGGGAGGGGACCGGGGATGACGGACCGGCATCATCTGCTCGTGCACGGTGGGACGTTCGCCGCCGTGGGTGACGGTGGGGACATCAGCGGGGTCCGGGGCGGCAGCTCCCCGGACGGACTGTTCGTGCGCGACGCGCGGCACCTGAGCCGTTGGCAACTGACGGTCGACGGCGCGGTGCCCGAGGCACTCACGCCGGTCGCGGACGGGGACACGGCGCGCTGCGTCCTCGTCCCGCGCGGCGGCCGGCAGGAACCGCCCGCGTACACGCTCTTCCGCGAACAGGCCGTCGGGGACGGCGCGTTCGTCGAGTCGCTGCGGGTGACCAGCAACCGCCCGGAGCCGACCACCGTACGTCTCGCGGTCACCGCGGACGCCGACTTCGCCGACCAGTTCGAACTGCGCTCCGACCACCGCACCTACGCCAAGACCGGAGCCACCCGCTCCCGCCACATCCACGACGACGGCGTGGAGTTCACCTACCGGCGCCGGGAATGGCGGTCCGTCACGACCGTGACGGCGGACCCCGCGCCGGACGCCGTCGAGGAGACCGGCACGGGCGCCCGGCGCCTGGTGTGGGCGCTGGAGCTGGAGGCCCACGGGTCGGCGGAACTGACGCTGCGGGTCATGGCACGGCCGCACGGCGACCGGCGGGCCCGGCGCGTGCCCCGCTCCCCCGCCGCCCTCAACCAGCAACTCCTGGCTCTGGAGGGCGAGTTCGTGGAGGGTGTGGCCTTCCCGACCGGCTGGCCCGAGCTGGCCGCGGCCTGCGCCCGCGGTCTCGCCGACCTGGCCTCGCTCCAGGTCCCGGCGACCGGCCCGGACGGCGAGGAGCTGCGGGTGCCCGCCGCGGGCGCCCCCTGGTTCCTGACCCTGCTGGGCCGCGACGCCCTGCTCACCTCGCTGTTCGCCCTGCCCTACCGGCCGCAGCTGGCCGCCGCCACGCTGCCCGCGCTCGCCGCGGCGCAGGCCACCGAGGTCGGCCCCGACGCGGTGGCACAGCCCGGGAAGATCGTGCACGAGGTGCGGCACGGGGAACTGGCGCACTTCGGGCAGGTGCCGTACGGGCGGTACTACGGCTCGGTCGACGCCACCCCGCTGTTCCTGGTGCTGCTCGGGGCGTACGTCGAGCAGACGGGGGACCTGGCCCTGGCCCGCCGTCTGGAGCCCCACGCCCGCGCGGCGATCGGCTGGATGCTCGACCACGGCGGCCTCACCTCCCGCGGCTACCTGGTCTACCGCGCCGACCAGGGGGGCCTGGCCAACCAGAACTGGAAGGACTCCCCCGGCGCGATCTGTTCCGCCGACGGCACCCGGGCGAGCGGCTCGGTGCTGGCGGCGGGGGCCCAGGGATACGCGTACGACGCGCTGCGCCGCACCGCGCACCTGTCCCGCACGGTGTGGGGCGACGAGGTGTACGCGGCTCTGCTGGAGCAGGCCGCCGCCGACCTGCGCGACCGGTTCCAGCGTGACTTCTGGATGCGGGCCCACTCCTTCCCGGCGCTCGCGCTCGACGGCGACGGCCGGCAGGTGGACGCGCTGGCCTCCGACGCCGGGCACCTGCTGTGGTCGGGACTGCTGGACAAGGAGTACGGCGAGCTGGTCGGCCGGCGTCTGCTGGCGCCCGACTTCTTCTCCGGCTGGGGCGTGCGCACGCTGGCGGCCGGGCAGCGGGCGTACCACCCGCTGTCGTACCACCGCGGCTCGGTCTGGCCGCACGACAACGCGCTGATCACGCTGGGCCTGGCCCGCTACGGCCTGCACGACGAGGCGCGTACGGTCGCCCACGCCCTGGTGGACGCGGCGACGGCGACCGGCCACCGCCTGCCCGAGGTGATCGCGGGCTACGGCCGCGACACGCACGCCGAGCCGGTCCCCTACCCGCACGCCTGCGTGCGGGAGTCCCGGTCGGCGGCGGCCCCGCTGGCGCTGCTCACCGCGGTGGGCGGCGCGTAGCCGGGGGGGTGCGGGGCCGGCGGCGCGCGGTCCGGTGAGGGGTTGGTGAGGCGTTTGCCCGGTGTTTGCCGAGCTCTTGTCCGTCAGGGCTGAACAGGGCTCGCGCACCGGCCGTACGGGATTACGGCGGAATCGTTCCCCCCGTGTCGGGTCCGCCGGTTCACCGGGTTTCGTACGGAAGGACCTTCGGGTGCCTGTCTTCACGCGCTTTCGCCATCTGCCCGCGCCGGACGACGACGCGTCGTCGCCGGCGCCGTCGCCGTCACCCGAGAGCACGTCGGCGGCACCGGCGGACACGGAGGCGTCCCCGTCGCCCGAGCCCGCGGCGCCGGCCGCCCCGGAAGCGGGCACGGCACCGGCGACACCGTCCGCCGCGGCGACGGAGACGGACGCGAGGACCCCGGCCCCGGCGGACCCCGAGGCCGCCACCCCGGCGGACCCCGAGGCCGCACCCGAGCCCCCGGCCCCGGCGGACCCCGAGGCCAAGACCCCGGCCCCGGCGGACCCCGAGGCCGCCACCCCCGAGGCCCCCGAGGCCCCCGCCCCCGCCACCCTCAGATCCCGCCTGGCGTACCTCCGGGCCTGGCGGACCCGGTACCCGGAGGCCGCGCGGGTGCTGCGCTGGGCGGTGAGCGTGCTCGCGGCGGCGCTCGTGCTCGGTGCCCTGCTGCTGCCGAACAACGAGGCCGCGCTGCACCTGAACCGGTTCACGCGGCTGCCCGCGGAGGCGATCGTCGGGGCGGCGGTGGTGATCGCCCTGCCGCGCCGGCCGCGCATCGTGGTGGCGGCGGTGTCCGGGGTGGGTCTGGGCGTGCTGACGGTGCTGAACGTCCTCGACATGGGCTTCAACGAATACCTGGGCCGGGGCTTCAACGCCGTCCTGGACTGGGAGTTGCTGCCCGACGCCCAGTCGTACGTGGCGGACTCGCTGGGCCGGACGACGGCGATCGCCGCGACCGTCGGTCTCGTCGTCCTGGTCCTGCTGCTGCTCGTGGTGATGGCGCTGGCGACGGTCCGGCTCGCCAACCTGCTGGCCGGCAACGCCCGGACCGCGACCCGCTCCACGCTCATCGCGGCCATCGCCTGGGTCACCTGCTCCACGCTCGGCATCCAGGTGGCGGGCATGCCGGTCGCCTCCGACCGGGCGGCCGGCGCACTCCAGATCCAGGCGCACAGGGTCAGGGACACCCTCAGGGACGAGGCCTCGTTCGCGAAGGAGGCCGGCGCCGACCGCTTCGGGGGGACGCCCGGCGCCCAGCTGGTGCCCGATCTGCGGGGCAAGGACATGATCTTCACGTTCATCGAGAGCTACGGCCGCAGCGCCATCGAGGACCCGGCCATCGCCCCCGGCGTGGACCGGACGCTCAAGGTCCGTACGGCGGCCCTGGCCAAGGCCGGCTTCCACGCGAAGAGCGGGTGGCTGACCTCGGCGACGTACGGCGGCAGCAGCTGGCTCGGCCACTCCACGACCATGTCGGGCCTGTGGATCGACAACCAGCAGCGCTACCGCACGGTCATGGCCGGCGATCACCTCAGCCTCACCAAGGCGTTCCAGAAGACCGGCGACTGGAACACGGTCGGGGTCATGCCGGGCATCCAGAAGGGCTGGCCCGAGGCGAAGTACTACGGCCTGGACAAGGTCTACAACGCCTTCCAGATGGGCTACAAGGGCCCGAAGTTCAGCTGGTCGACGATGCCCGACCAGTACGCGCTGGAGGCGTTCCAGCGGCTGGAGCACGGCAGGAAGCGCGACAAGCCGCTGATGTCGGAGATCATCCTCACCTCCAGCCACCAGCCGTGGGCGCCCATCCCGAAGTCGGTGGGCTGGGACCAGCTCGGTGACGGCTCGGTGTTCGGGCCCATCCAGAAGGCGGGCAACAAGCCGTCGGACATCATCGCCGACTCCACCCGTTCCAAGCAGGAGTACGGCAGGTCGATCCAGTACTCGGTGACCAGCCTCACGCAGTGGCTGGAGCGCTACGGCAGCAAGGACACGGTTCTCGTCTTCCTCGGCGACCACCAGCCCATCGCCCGGGTCAGCGGCAACCACGCCAGCCGTGACGTGCCGGTGTCGATCGTCGCCAAGGACCCGAAGGTCCTGGACAAGGTGGCCTCCTGGAACTGGTCGGACGGTCTGATGCCCGCGCACAACGCCCCGGTGTGGAAGATGAGTTCGTTCCGCGACCGCTTCCTGACGGCGTACGGGTCCACTCCGCACCCCACCAAGGACTGAGCACCCGGGAGGCCGCGCGGCGGCCCCGGCGGCGCTCAGCCTCCAGAGGTGTCGAGTTCCGCGTCCTCGCCGATGCCCGCGCAGTCGTAGGGGTCCTTGAGCCAGCCGTCCGGCAGCACCACCCGGTTGTTGCCGGACGTACGGCCGCGGGGCCCGTCGGCGCCGTCCGGCCAGGGCTGGTCGAGGTTCAACTCGTCGAGGCCGGAACGCAGTTCGGTCAGCGAGGAGGTGATCGCCAGCCGCTTGCGCATCTCGGAGCCGACGGCGAAGCCCTTGAGGTACCAGGCGACGTGCTTGCGGAAGTCGATGACCCCGCGCGTCTCGTCGCCGATCCACTCGCCGAGCAGGGTGGCGTGGCGCACCATGACGTCGGCGACCTCGCGCAGGGAGGGCCGCGCGATGTCCTGCGGACGGCCCTCGAAGGCGGCGACCAGGTCGGCGAACAGCCAGGGCCGCCCCAGGCAGCCGCGTCCGACGACCACGCCGTCGCAGCCCGTCTCGCGCACCATCCGCAGCGCGTCCTCCGCCGCCCAGATATCGCCGTTGCCGAGCACCGGGATCTCCGGGACATGCTCCTTGAGGCGGGCGATGGCGTCCCAGTCGGCGGTGCCGCCGTAGTGCTGGGCGGCGGTGCGGCCGTGCAGGGCGATGGCGGTGACGCCCTCCTCGACGGCGATGCGCCCGGCGTCGAGGTAGGTGATGTGGTCGTCGTCGATGCCCTTGCGCATCTTCATGGTGACGGGGAGGTCGCCGGCGCCGCCGACCGCCTCGCGCAGGATGGCGCGCAGCAGGTTGCGCTTGTAGGGGAGCGCGGAGCCGCCGCCCTTGCGGGTCACCTTGGGCACCGGACAGCCGAAGTTGAGGTCGATGTGGTCGGCGAGGTCCTCGTCCGCGATCATGCGGACGGCCTTGCCGACGGTCGCCGGGTCCACGCCGTACAGCTGGATCGAGCGGGGCTTCTCGCTCGCGTCGAAGTGGATCAGCTGCATGGTCTTCTCGTTGCGCTCGACCAGCGCCCGGGTCGTGATCATCTCGCTCACGAACAGGCCCTTGCCGCCGCTGAACTCCCGGCACAGGGTGCGGAAGGGCGCGTTGGTGATCCCGGCCATGGGTGCCAGCACGACGGGCGGCCGGACGGTGTGCGGGCCGATCTGCAGGGGGGACAGGAGGGACACGGGCGTGGACATTGCTCCATTGTGGCGCACCCCGGCCGGTGCCCGGGAACGGCGGCCGGGCCATGACCATGTAGTGGTCATTAGTTAGCCGCACTATTGATATGCGGGTACGATGGAACGCATGCCCGAGCTGAGCCATCGCCGCCGCATGCTGGTGCTCGCGATCTGCTGCATGAGCCTGCTGATCGTGAGCCTGGACGTCACCGCCCTGAACGTCGCCCTGCCCTCGATGCAGCAGGAGCTGCACGCGAGCACCGCCGGCCTCCAGTGGACGATCGACGCGTACACGCTCGTCCTGGCCTCGCTGCTGATGCTGGCGGGCTCCACGGCCGACCGGATCGGCCGCAAGCGCGTCTTCGTCTCCGGCCTGGTGATCTTCGTCATCGGCTCGCTGCTGTGTTCCATGGCACCGAACCTCGACGCGCTGGTCGCGTTCCGCATGGTGCAGGCGGTCGGCGGCTCGATGCTCAACCCGGTCGCCATGTCCATCATCACCAACACCTTCACCGACCCCCGCGAGCGGGCCCGCGCGATCGGTGTCTGGGGCGCGGTGGTCGGCATCTCCATGGCCGCCGGACCGCTGGTCGGCGGAGTGCTGGTGGAGTCGGTCGGCTGGCGGTCGATCTTCTGGGTCAACCTGCCGGTGGGCCTCGCCGCCCTCCTGCTCACCCTGCGTTTCGTGCCCGAGTCCCGGGCGCCCAGGGCGCGCCGCCCCGACCCGGTCGGACAGCTCCTGGTGATCACCCTGTTCGGCTCCCTGACGTACGCGATCATCGAGGCGCCGAGCGCCGGACTCACCACGGTCCTGCCCTTCGGGGTGCTCGCGCTGGCCGCCCTGGTCGGCCTGCTGCGGTACGAGCCCCGGCGCGCCGAACCCCTCATCGACCTGCGCTTCTTCCGCTCGGTGCCGTTCAGCGGGGCCACCGTGATCGCGATCGGCGCGTTCGCCGCGCTCGGCGGGTTCCTGTTCCTGTCCACGCTGTACCTGCAGAACGTGCGCGGTCTGGACGCCCTGCACGCCGGTCTGTGGATGCTGCCGATGGCGGTGCCGATGTTCCTGTGCGCGCCGCTGTCCGGACGGCTGGTGGGCAGCCGGGGGCCGCGTCTGTCGCTGCTGGTCGCCGGGTTCGCGATGACGGCGAGCGGGGTGCTGTTCGCCGCCTTCGAGGCCGAGACCTCGAACGTCACCCTGTTCGCCGGGTACGTGATGTTCGGTGTCGGCTTCGGCTTCGTGAACGCGCCGATCACCAACACCGCGGTGTCCGGCATGCCGCGGGCCCAGGCCGGGGTCGCCGCCGCCGTCGCCTCCACGAGCCGCCAGCTCGGGCAGACGCTCGGCGTCGCGGTGATCGGCGCGGTGCTGGCGTCGGGCGTGGGCTCCTCGTCGTACCGGGACACGTTCGTGTCGGCGGCCCGGCCGGGGTGGTGGATCCTGGCGGCCTGCGGCCTCGTGGTGCTGGTGTTCGGGGCGCTGACCAGCGGTCCCTGGGCCCGGCGGACCGCCGAGCGGACGGCCGAGCAGCTGGCGGCGACGGACGTGCGCGAGGCGGCGCGGGTCGTCGCCTGACCCCCGGCGGGCGCGTCACCTCTCCAGGGCCATGGCGTGCAGCTTCTCCAGCCGCTTTCTCGACACCTGGTCCGCCGGCACGTACGTGACCACCCTCGGACCGAGCCCCGGGCCGAGCCACAGGTCGGTGTGGTCGACGGTGATCCGGCCGACGTGCCGGTTGTCGAACTCCTTGCGCTTGGTGCGGTGGGGCGACGACCTCGTGCCGCTCCCACGCCTCGCAGAAGGCGGGGGACTCCGCGCGCAGCCGCTTCAGCAGCAGCTTCCAGGCCGGCTCGGCGAGATGACCGGCCATGGTCGCGCGGAACCGGGCGGCCATCAGGCGCCGGGTCTCCTCCAGGTGCACGATCGACGAGCTCCACTCCTCGTTCGTGTAGCAGAGGATCATGCAGTTGTGGTCCTCGGGCGGTACCGCGTCCAGGTCGCACAGCAGCAGTCCGTACGTCCGGTTGTAGGCCAGGATGTCGTACCGGCTGTTCTGCACGCAGGCCGGGACCGGCTCCAGCTGCTCCAGCACCGCCCGCAGCGCCGGCGTGATCGACGGGCAGGTGGTGGCCGGCGTCGGATCCGCCGCCCCGGCCAGCTGGAAGAGGTGGACGCGCTCACTGGGGTCGAGCATCAGGGTGCGGGCGAGGGCGTCGAGGACCTGCACGGAGACCTGGATGTCCCGGGCCTGTTCGAGCCAGGTGTACCAGGTGACGCCGACCGCCGAGAGCTGGGCCACCTCCTCGCGGCGCAGGCCCGGGGTGCGCCGCCGGCGGCCGCGGGGCAGGCCGACCTGCTCGGGGGCGAGGTGCTCGCGGCGGTGCCGGAGGAAGGCGGCGAGTTCGTGCCGCCGGATCTCCGCCACCGCGCTGCCGCCGGGGAGCGTGCCCGGCGCCGTCTCCTGGACCATCGTCGTCATGCCTCCAGCCTGCCGTGGCGCCGACCCTGTTGCCAGGTACTCCTTCTACCAGGACAAGGACACTCTGGTACCCGTCTGGGAGTCGGCGCAGGCTCGGGACGTGACCGAAACCACGACCTCACGCCCCTCCTCCACCCCGCTGTCCCCGCCCCTGCTCGGCGGCCCCGGGCTCTTCACCGTGCTGCTGGCCGCGGCACTGCCCCTCATCGACTTCTTCATCGTCAACGTCGCCCTGCCCACCATCGGCCACGACCTTTCCGCGAGCGAGGCGGTCCTCGAACTCGTCGTCGCCGGGTACGGACTCGCGTACGCGGTGCTCCTCGTCCTCGGCGGGCGCCTCGGCGACCTGTTCGGCCGGCGGCGGATGTTCCTGGGCGGCATGGCGGCCTTCGGACTGACCTCGCTGGCCTGCGGACTCGCGCCCACCGCCTGGACCCTGGTCGCCGCCCGGGTCACGCAGGGCGCCGCGTCCGCCGCGATGCTGCCGCAGGTGCTGGCCACCATCCAGGCGGCCACCGCCGGACCCCGCCGGGCCAGGGCGATGGGCCTGTACGGCGCGACGGCCGGGCTGTCCATGGTGGCCGGGCAGATCCTCGGCGGCGTCCTGGTCGCCGCGGACATCGCGGGCACCGGCTGGCGTTCGGTGTTCCTGGTGAACGTGCCGGTGGTGATCGCCGGCCTGGTGCTGGCCGTGCGCACCGTGCCGGAGACCCGCTCGCAGCAGCCCGAGCCGGTGGACGGGCCGGGCACCGTGCTGCTGGCGCTGTCCCTGCTCGCGCTGCTGGCCCCGCTGACCGAGGGCAGGGCGGCGGGCTGGCCGGTGTGGACGTGGCTGTCGCTGGCGGCGTTCCCGTTCCTGGCGGCGGCGTTCTACGCGGTGGAGCGCGGGGCGGACCGGCGGGGTCGTACGCCCCTGGTGCCGCCGAGCCTGTTCGAGCTGGTGTCGCTGCGGCGGGGCCTGGTGATGATCGTGCCGTTCTCCGTCGGCTTCAGCGGCTTCATGTTCGTGATCGCGGTGGCGCTCCAGCAGGGCGCGGGCCTCGGGCCGGTGCGGGCGGGGCTGGCGCTGGCCCCGATGGCCGTCGTGTTCTTCTGTGTGTCGCTGGCCGGCCCGCGGCTGGTGGCCCGCTTCGGCACCCGGGTGGTGACGGCGGGCGCCGTGATCCAGGGACTGGGGGTGGCGCTGATGGTGCTGGCCGTCCGCGGCTCCTGGCCGGACCTCGGGCTGGTCGAGCTGCTTCCGGGTGCGGCGGTCGCCGGCGCGGGGCAGGCGCTCCAGCTCCCGGTGGTGTTCCGGATCATCCTCTCCGAGGTGCCGCCCGCCCGGGCGGGTGTGGGCGGCGGCGTCATGATCACCGCCCAGCAGTCGTCGCTGGCGCTGGGCGTGGCCACCCTCGGCACCCTGTTCCTGTCCCTGGCGTCGAGCCTCGGCATGCGGGACGCCCTGGTCACCACGCTCCTCGTGCAGCTGGCGGGCATCGCCCTGACGGGTCTGCTGAGCACCCGCCTCCCGCGGACCATCGGCTGACGCCCACCGCCGGCCCGGGGTCCGGAGCGCCCCCAGGTGTCCTGACATGTGGGCACCTGTCCGCACGTGACCTCACGGTATGGACAACTCATCACCGTGCGCTCCCTGTTGACGCCGGGCGTGCTGCACACTCCTTGCTGCGCGGACTCCGCCGCGCAACCGGACGGGTTCTTCGCTGCGGGTCGCCGCTGGAGGCGTCATGCTGGAGATCAACACGAGCAAGGTGAGCCGCTGGGACCAGCACGGACGCGAGCACGTCGTCCGGGTGCGGCGCTCGGGAATGCAGCGCACGATCAGATGCGACACCTGCGGCTGGCGCAGGGGGGCGCAGTTCCTGCCCTGGCTGAAGGCGGAGGAACACCTGGCCGAGGCCCACCAGGCGACGGTGGACCCGGCGGGGGCGTAGGGCCTCCCGGATCGGATCGGGCGGGGCTCGCGGCCCCGGCGTCACGTCGTGCGGTGTCCGCCGTCCGCCCCGGCGGGCGATGAGTTTCGGCGGCCGGGGCGGTCAGGGGCGGTACGACGACAGCGCACCGGAAGGCCGAGCCATGAGCGCACTCCGTACCACCCTGCAGCGGCACGTCGACGGCGGATCGGTGCCGGGCGCCGTCGGCCTGCTGGCCCGCGGCGACGACGTCGAGGTGGTGAGCGTCGGCCGGCTGGACGCCGAGGGCACCGCCCCGATGACCCGCGACTCGGTCTTCCGTATCGCCTCGATCACCAAGCCGGTCACGGCGGCGGCGGTGCTGACGCTGGTGGAGGACGGACGGCTCGGTCTCGACGACCCGGTCCAGGAGTGGCTGCCGGAGCTGGCCGAGCCGGCCGTGGTGCGCACCCCCGCTTCCTCCCTGGACGACGTCGTCCCGGCGGGCCGCCCGATCACCGTCGAGGACCTGCTCAGCTCCCGCACCGGCTGGGGCTTTCCCTCGGACTTCACGCTGCCTGCCGTGCAGGCCCTGTTCGAGGTCCAGAAGGACGGCCGCGCCCCGCGGGCGTACCCCGACCCGGACACCTGGCTGGCGGCCCTCGCCGGGGTGCCGCTGCTGTACCAGCCGGGCGAGGCGTGGCTGTACGGCACCTCGTCCGACCTGCAGGGCATCCTGATCGCCCGCGTGTCGGGCCGTACCCTGCCGCGGTACCTGGCGGAGCGGATCTTCGAGCCGCTGGGCATGGCGGACACGGCGTTCGAGGTGCCGGCGGCGAAGCGGCACCGCTTCACCAGCCTCTACCGCGCCGACGAGTCGGGCGCCCTGGAACGCGCCGACACCCCGGACGGCGACTGGAGCAGCGTCCCGGCCTTCCCGTCCGGCGGCGGCGGCCTCGCCTCCACGGCCGACGACTGGCTGGCCTTCGCCCGCATGCTGCTGGCCGGCGGCACGGCGAACGGTCACCGGGTCCTGTCCCCCACCTCGGTCGGCCGGATGACCACCAACCATCTGACGGCCCGGCAGCGTGAGCTCGGCGGTCTCTTCCTGGAAAACCAGGGCTGGGGCTACGGCGGCTCGGTCGACGTCACCCCGGCTAAGCCCTGGAACGTCCCCGGCCGCTACGGCTGGGTCGGCGGCACGGGCACGACGGCCCACCTCGTCCCGCGGACCGGCACCGTGGCCGTCCTCCTCACCCAGGTGGCGATGCGGAACCCGACCCCGACCCTACTGATGCGGGACTTCTGGCGCTGCGCGGCGGAGTGACCGGGAGGAAGGCGGAGTACCCCGGGAGGAAGTAGGAGAAATACGCCCTTACTCTCCGAATATGCCATCTTCGCGCGCCCGTCTCAGCGTCATGGCGACGGTCCTCGGCCTCGTGGCCGTGCTCGGGGCCGTCTGGCTGGTCAGATCCGCCACCACCCACAACAGCGAGAACGCCGCCGGTGCGCACCGGACCGCCGACTCCGCCGGCACGTCGATCGTCACCGACGGCACGACCCGCGGCCCGGCCGACGGCACGACCGACGCCACCATCGACAGCGACGGCGACGGTACGCCCGACAGCCGGACGACGGGGTCCGGCGCGGCCTCGCAGGGCACCTCCACCGACGGTGGCGGGACGCCGCAGGGCGGCAGGACACCCAGGCACGGGCGACCGTCGGTCAGGCTGAACGGCGTGAACCTCCAGGGCTCCGGAAACAGCGAAGGCTGTGTGACCGTCATCAACAAGACGGCCACTCCGGCGGTCATCGAGAGCGTCTCCTTCGTCGTCGTCGACGGGCCGGCGCGGCCTGCGGTCCACTCCGACAACGGCGACCACTGCTACCGGGCGGAGGGCGACGAGCGTGATGATCCCTGCCTCGGCCTCCGGCTGGTCGAGGGCCGCCAGTGCCTGACGGGCGCGGTCCTCGCGCCGGGCGCCCGGACGGGTGAGTACACGGTTCAGGCGGTCGTACACTCGAGCTTCCTGTGCGACAACGACAAGATCGATCCGTGCAGTGACGTGAAGGACTGGGGCGGCCCGCCGCCCACCCCGCAGGACCCTGTACGGGTCCGTTGCTCCAGCACCGTAAAAGCCCTCCGGTCAACGATCGTGGTGGGGGGCACGAGTCCCTCACCCGACGACTCGCCTCCCCGCGGCACCTCCCCCTCCGCGGGGGAGGAAGAGGGGGGCGGGGAATGACGGCCGCGGAGCCGCCACCACCGCCCGCGCCCGAACCGGCACCAGCCCCGCCCCCGGCACCCGCACCCGATCCCACCGCCGAAGAGCACGCGGTCCCCGCCCGGGTACGGCGGCTCGCGGAGGCGCTGGGCCCGGCGACCCTGGCGACCGCGCTGCTGTTCTACTTCGGCTATGTCGCCACCCGCGCCCGGTACGTCTACTTCGGCGTGCCCGTGGACATGACCGGTCTCTCCAATCAGGACCTGATGCTGGACGGCCTCGAGGTGATCTTCGTCCCGGCGTCGATGATCTTCCTGGGCGTCATGGCGCTCGTCGGCGTCCACGCTCTCGTCCTGTGGATGCTGTCCCGCGACGCGGACGCGCGGAACGACACCTCCGCCGCCGCGTTCCTCGCGTACGGCTTCGTCCTCGTCGGCGTCCTGCTGATCGGCAGAGCGTTGATCGGCATCCTCGTGCAGGGGCCCGAGGTCAGCGTGGTCATCGGCGCCACCCCGCTGTCACTGGCCTTCGGGCCGACGGCGGTGGCGTACGGCATCTGGATCCACGGCCGGCGGCGCGGGCGCCCGGTGCTGCCGCTGCGCCTGGCCAGGAACGGCGTCATGTGCGCGATCGCGCTGGGCGTGGCCGGGCTGTTCTGGGCGTCGACACAGCTGGCGTGGGCGTACGGCACGGGTCGGGGCGAGCAGGACGCGGAAGACCTCGCGGACCGCCCCGAGGTCGTCGTGGACACCAGGGAGCCGCTGGACGGTGTGCCCACGGGCGTGACCCAGGCCCGGCTCGGAACGGCCGGGGAGAGCGCCCGGGAGTACCGTCACCGTTACCGGGGATTCCGGCTGCTGCTCGCCTCCGGCGGACGGCTGTTCCTGGTCACCCCGAACTGGGAACTCGGCCGGGACGCGACCGTCGTCCTACCCTACGGCAACGACGTACGGGTGCGGCTCATGCCGCAGCGTGACGGCTGACCCGGGCCTAAGCCCGCAGCCCGCGCAGCACCAGCTGCACCACCGCGGCGAAGTCGGCCTCGATCTCCGGGTGTTGCCAGTAGCGCGAGTAGCAGGGGTCGTGGAAGCGGCCCGTCGTCTGGAGGACGGCGCGGGCCGTGGCCCGGGGGTCGGGGGCACTGAAGACGCCGGTGTCGGTGCCCGCCTCGACGATCACGGTCAGCTGGTCCTCGAGATGGGTGACGTGCTGGCCGACCACGGTGCCGTTCTCGCCGGTCAGGACCATGTAGGTGGCGAACAGCTCGGGGTCGTCGCCCGCCTTGTGGCGCTTGGCGGCGAACAGCGCGGCGAGCCAGTCGCGCAGCCGGGACTCCGGGTCCCGGTCCTCGGCGACGATGGCAGACAACATGTCGGTCGTCCGGTCCAGCCAGCGCTTGGTGACCGCCTCGCGCAGCGCGGCCTTCGTGCGGAAGTGCCGGTAGACACTGCCGTGGCTGACGCCGAGCGCGCGGGCCACGTCGACCACGGTGGCCTTGGCCGGGCCGTGGCGGCGCAGCACCTCCTCGGTCGCTTCGAGGATGCGCTCGGCGGTCAGGGTCTCGCTGGTTGCCATGGGAAGGACCGTACCGGCGGCCGGATCAGCGCTCGCTGTCGAGGTGGGCCATGGCGGCGGGCGCGTAACGCTCACCGGCGGCCGCGCCTGCCGGCACCGCTTCCTCGATCGCGGTGAGGTCGGCGGCGTCCAGGGTGACGTCCAGCGCGCCCAGCGACTCCGCGAGCCGCTCCCGGCTGCGGGCGCCGATCAGCGGCACGATGTCCTCGCCGCGGGACAGCACCCAGGCGATGGCGATCTGCGCGACGCTGACGCCCTTCCCCTCGGCGACCTTGCGCAGCGCCTCGACGAGGTCGAGGTTGTGCCGCAGGTTGTCGCCCTGGAAGCGGGGCGAGTGGGTGCGGAAGTCGTTGGCGGCGAGCTGCCGGTCGTGGGTGAAGTGGCCGGAGATCAGGCCGCGGGACAGGACGCCGTAGGCGGTGACGCCGATGCCCAGTTCGCGGGTGGTGGGCAGGATCTCGGCCTCGATGCCGCGCGAGATGAGGGCGTACTCGATCTGGAGGTCGGCGATCGGCGCGGTGGCGGCGGCCCGGCGGATCGTCTCGGCGCCGACCTCGCTGAGGCCGATGTGCCGGACGTACCCCTGCTCGACCAGCTCGGAGATCGCGCCGACCGTCTCCTCGACGGGGACGTCCGGGTCGAGGCGGGCCATGCGGTAGACGTCGATGTGGTCGACGCCGAGGCGCTGGAGGGAGTAGGCGGCGAAGTTCCTCACCGCGGCGGGGCGGCCGTCGTAGCCCGACCAGCTGCCGTCAGGGCCGCGCAGGGCGCCGAACTTGACGCTGGTCAGGGCCTGTTCGCGGCGGGCGGCGGGGGCGGTGCGCAGCGCCTCGCCGATGAGCAGTTCGTTGTGGCCCATGCCGTAGAAGTCGCCGGTGTCCAGCAGCGTCACGCCCGCCTCCAGGGCGGCGTGGATGGTGGCGATCGACTCGGCCCGGTCCGCGTCGCCGTACAGCGCGGACATGCCCATGCAGCCGAGGCCGAGGGCGGAGACCTGGGGGCCGGTGGTGCCGAGGGTGCGCGTGCGTGTGGTCATGCGTCCACCCTGACATGACAGCTGACAGATTTCAATATCTGTCAGCTGTCACCTGTCATCCGTCTTCCGCCGGTTGTCATGCGACGGTCGCGGCCGCACACGACGAACGCCGGACGGGCTGATCCACTCAGCCCGTCCGGCGTCGGAAGGTGAAGGGGCCGCGACCCCGCCGGCTAGGCGCCCAGCAGGCGCCCGGCCAGGTAGCCCTCGATCTGGTCGAGAGACACCCGCTCCTGCTTCATCGTGTCGCGCTCGCGCACGGTCACCGCGTTGTCGTCGAGGGTGTCGAAGTCGACCGTCACGCAGTACGGCGTGCCGATCTCGTCCTGGCGGCGGTAGCGGCGACCGATGGCGCCGGCGTCGTCGAACTCGATGTTCCAGTTCTGGCGCAGCGCGGTCGCCAGACCCTTGGCCTTCGGCGACAGCTCCGGGTTGCGGGACAGCGGCAGCACCGCGACCTTCACCGGGGCCAGGCGGTGGTCCAGGCGCAGCACCGTGCGCTTCTCCAGCTTGCCCTTGGCGTTCGGCGCCTCGTCCTCGATGTAGGCGTCGAGCAGGAACGCCAGCATCGCGCGGCCGACACCGGCGGCGGGCTCGATGACGTACGGCGTCCAGCGCTCGCCGGCCTCCTGGTCGAAGTAGGAGAGGTCCTGGCCCGAGGCCTTGGAGTGGGCGCCCAGGTCGTAGTCGGTGCGGTTGGCGACGCCCTCCAGCTCGCCCCACTCGTTGCCGCCGAACTGGAAGCGGTACTCGATGTCGGCGGTGCGCTTGGAGTAGTGGGAGAGCTTCTCCTTGGGGTGCTCGAACCAGCGCATGTTCTCCTCACGCAGGCCCAGGCCGGTGTACCAGTTCCAGCGCTGCTCCATCCAGTACTCCTGCCACTTCTCGTCCTCGCCCGGCTTGACGAAGAACTCCATCTCCATCTGCTCGAACTCGCGGGTGCGGAAGATGAAGTTGCCGGGCGTGATCTCGTTGCGGAAGGACTTGCCCATCTGGGCGATGCCGAACGGGGGCTTCTTGCGCGAAGTGGTCTGCACCTGGCCGAAGTTGGTGAAGATGCCCTGGGCGGTCTCGGGGCGCAGGTAGGCGACGGAGCCGGTGTCCTGCGTCGGGCCGAGGTGGGTGGAGAGCAGGCCCGAGAACTGCTTGGGCTCGGTGAACTGGCCCTTGTTGCCGCAGTTGGGGCAGTTGACGTCCGCGAGGCCGTTCTCCGGCGGGCGGTTGTGCTTGGCCTCGTACGCCTCTTCCAGGTGGTCCGCGCGGAACCGCTTGTGGCAGGAGGTGCACTCGGTGAGGGGGTCGGAGAAGGTGGCGACGTGACCGGAGGCGACCCAGACCTCGGGGGCCAGGATCACGGACGAGTCGAGGCCGACCACGTCCTCGCGCGACGTCACCATGTAGCGCCACCACTGGCGCTTCAGGTTCTCCTTGAGCTCGACACCCAGCGGTCCGTAGTCCCAGGCGGCTTTCTGGCCGCCGTAGATCTCACTGCAGGGGTATACGAAGCCACGGCGCTTGCTCAGGCTGACGATGGTGTCGATCTTGTCGGCGGCCACGGTGCTCTCTTCATAACGACGACGGACGACGAAGCGAGACGCTTCAGAGCGAATGCTTCAGCGTACCGGCGGGGGCTCCCCCTCGACCAAATCGGTGTCCCGTACAAGCCTTTCGCCCGGGTTGTTGACAACGGTTTCCATGTTAGTTGAAAATGACTGTCATGAACGTACGACGGCTCATACCCGCGACCGCGACCGCGGCGGCCACCGCACTCGGCCTCGCCGGCCTCTCCGCCTGCTCGACCGGGACCGCCGCGGCCAACACGGACAAGTTCGACGTCGTCGCGTCGTTCTACCCGATGGCCTTCCTCGCCGAGCGGATCGGCGGGAGCCACGTCCACGTCACCGGCCTCACCAAGCCCGGCCAGGAACCGCACGACCTGGAGATCAGCGTCCGGCAGCGCGTCCAGCTGGAGGAGTCCGACGCCGTCCTCTACCTGAAGAACCTCCAGCCCTCCGTCGACGACGCCGTCGCGCAGTCCGACGTGAGGACGAAGATCGACGCCGCCTCCCTCACCACGCTGGAGAAGCACGGCAACGAGGTCGGCGGCCACTCCGCCGAGCACGACAGCGGCGACGACACGGAACTGGCCGGTCTCGACCCCCACATCTGGCTCGACCCGGTGCGCTACGCCCAGGTCGCCGCCGGCGTCGGCAAAGCCTTCGAGAAGGCCGACCCGAAGCACGCCGCCGACTACCGGAAGAACACCGCCGCCCTCGTCGACAGGCTCGACGCGCTCGACACCCGGTTCGCGGACGGCCTGAAGAACACCAGGTCCAAGGTCTTCATCACCACCCACGCCGCCTTCGGCTACCTCGCCGAGCGCTACGGCCTCACCGAGGAGGCCATCAACGGCCTCGACCCCGAGTCCGAGCCCAGCGCCGCGCGCGTGCGGGACCTTGAGAGGATGGCGAAGGCCGACGGCGTCTCCACGGTGTTCTACGAGACGCTCGTCAGCGACAAGACCGCGAAGACCGTCGCCCAGGACGCGGACCTGAGGACGGACGTCCTCGACCCGATCGAGGGCATCACGGCCAAGTCCCGCGGCAGGGACTACTTCTCGGTCCAGGAAGCCAATCTCAGGGCGCTGCAGACGGCCCTGGGAACCAAGTGAGCGGCACGGAAGGCGGCAGGGACGTCATGGGCGAGTCCGTCATAGAGCTGCGCCGGGTGCGCGCCGAACTGGGCTCGCGCCCCGTCCTGCGCGGCATCGACCTGACCGTGCGCCGAGGCGAGGTCGTCGCGCTGCTCGGCGCGAACGGCTCCGGCAAGTCGACGGCCGTGCGCAGCGTCATCGGCCAGGTGCCGGTCAGCGCGGGCGAGATCGAGCTGTTCGGCACCCCGCGCCGGCGCTTCCGCGACTGGCGGCGCGTGGGCTACGTACCGCAGCGCACGACGGCCGCGGGCGGAGTGCCCGCCACGGTCACCGAGGTCGTCTCCTCCGGCCGTCTGTCGGCCGCCCGCTTCGGCGTGCTGCGCAAGGCGGACCACGCGGCCGTACGGCGGGCCCTGGAGCTCGTCGGCATGGCCGACCGGGCCCGGGACTCCGTGAACGCCCTCTCCGGCGGCCAGCACCAGCGGGTCCTGATCGCCCGCGCGCTCGCCGCCGAGCCCGAACTGCTGATCATGGACGAGCCGATGGCGGGCGTCGACCTCGCCAGCCAGGAGGTGCTCGCCGCGACCCTGCGCGAACAGGTCGCCGCCGGTGCGACGGTCCTGCTCGTCCTGCACGAACTCGGGCCCCTGGAACCGCTGATCGACCGGGCGGTCGTCCTGCGCGACGGCTGCGTGGTGCACGACGGTCCGCCCCCGCGGGCGGTCGGCCAGCACGCGCTGCCCGGCCACGACCACGTCCACCCGCACGCGCCCGCGGGCACCGAACCGATCCGCACGGGACTGCTGAGCTGATGACCTTCCTCGACTTCCCCTTCATGCAGCGGGCGCTGCTCGCCGCCGTCCTGGTCGGCATCACCGCCCCCGCCGTCGGCATCTACCTCGTGCAGCGCCGCCAGGCCCTGCTCGGCGACGGTATCGGCCATGTCGCGATGACCGGCGTCGGCCTCGGCTTCCTGCTGTCCACCTCGCCGGTGTGGATGGCGACGGCCGTCTCGGTCCTCGGCGCGGTCCTGATGGAGCTGATCCGCTGGTACGGCAGGACCCGCGGCGACATCGCCCTCGCGATGCTCTTCTACGGCGGCATGGCCGGCGGCGTGATGCTCATCAACCTCGCACCGGGCGGCTCCAACGCCAACCTCATGTCGTACCTCTTCGGCTCCCTCACGACCGTCTCGCGGTCCGACGTGACGGCGATCTGCCTGCTCGCGGGCTTCGTGGTGCTGGTCACCCTGGGCCTGCGCCGGCAGCTGTTCGCGGTCAGCCAGGACGAGGAGTTCGCCCGGGTCACGGGCCTGCCGGTGCGCGCGCTGAACCTGCTGACCGCGATCACCGCGGCGGTCACCGTGACGGTCGCGATGCGGGTCGTCGGGCTGCTGCTGGTCTCCGCGCTGATGGTGGTCCCGGTCGCGGCGGCCCAGCAGCTCACCCGCAGCTTCGCGGCGACCTTCGCGGTCGCGGTGGCGATCGGCGTGACCGTGACCGTCAGCGGCACCGTCACCTCGTACTACCAGTACGTGCCGCCCGGTGCGACGATCGTGCTGATGGCCATCGCCGCGTTCTTCGTGCTCACGCTGCTCGCCGCGCCACTGGCCCGGCGCCGCGCGCGGGCGGTGGCCGCCGAGCAGCCGGACGGCGACCCCACCGAGTGCACGATTCCGGCCGCACGGCCGGCCGACGGCACCGTCGGTGTCTGACCGCTGACAGGGCGGACTGGCACAATGACCCGGGCAAGCGCAGACGTGAGGAGGCAACCGGTGACGATCGCTGGACCGCCCGTGAAGGGCCGCTCCACCCGGCAGCGGGCTGCCGTGGCGGCCGCCCTCGACGAGGTGGACGAGTTCCGCAGCGCCCAGGACCTGCACGACATGCTCAAGCACAAGGGCGACTCCGTCGGCCTCACCACGGTCTACCGCACGCTGCAGAACCTCGCCGACGCCGGTGAGGTCGACGTCCTGCGCACGTCCGACGGCGAGTCCGTCTACCGCCGCTGCTCCACCGGCGACCACCACCACCACCTGGTGTGCCGCGTCTGCGGCAAGGCCGTCGAGGTCGAGGGCCCGGCCGTGGAGACGTGGGCGGAGGCCGTCGCCGCCGAACACGGCTACGTCAACGTGGCGCACACGGTGGAGATCTTCGGCACCTGCTCCGACTGCGCGACCGCGGCGACGCCCCCCGCCGCGGCCGGCTGACCTGGTCGTCCCTACGCCCGCCCGAAGCACCTCTCCAGCTCGTCCAGGTCGTAGAACACGCTGCCCCTGGTGATCGGGCGGCAGCCGGCTCTGAAGGCGGTCTCCTTCTCGTTGTAGAGCATGCGGACCAGGTAGCGGCCGTCCCTCTCGTAGACGTCCCACTGGATGTTCGAGCCGAGGGGCGCCACGGACGCACCCCGCCAGGGATTGCCGGCGTAGGTGTACGGCCGGTCGGCGGTGACCGGCTTCGTGCTGCCGGGCAGGCCCATCAGCGCGGCCAGCGGGATGATCTCCTCGGCATGGGTGAAACGGAGTTCGGCGCCCAGCGTGCCGGTGCCGGAGCGCTTCTTCTCCACCTGCCCGAAGAAGTCGTCGAGCAGCACCCCGGCCATCCGGTAGGTGATGTCGCTGTCGGCGAAGCCGGGACCCTTCTCGTAGAAGTCCTCGGTGTCGCTCAGGTACCCGAACCATGCGGCGTCGGAGGCGGAGACGTACCGCTGCATCCCCCACCCCCCGCCGCCCGGGCTCTCCTCGCTCATCGCGGGGGCGATGGCGTACAGGTTGTAGACGGCCGTCGCGGCGGCGACCTGGTCGGCGGTACTCAGACCGGCCACGAAGCCGGCCCGGAACAGGCGCCGCAGGACACCGCGGGCGGCCTGGTGGGTCCTCGGCTGGTCGGTGACGCTCCGCAGGGTGTCCGCGAGGCGCCGGTCGTTCGCGAGGTAGTCGCGGTATGCGGCGCCCCCGGCCGCCTTGTGGAAGTAGTGCAGGTCCTTGTCGGTGCGGGTGGGTCCGATGAGCGGCTTCAGGGCCGGGTCGGCGTCGGCGAGGGCACCGGCGTACAGGTCGGCGCTGTCGACGGCCCGGCCCTGCCCCGAGCTGACGACGTCGATCCTCTCGCCGTCCGCCGCGATCCTCGTGAAGAGCGACGGCAGCCGGGCCGCCGTGCGCCGGGCCGTCTCCCGCATCTCCCGCTCGCCGCGCGCGCTCAGGTCGCCGTAGCCGACCGTCGCCATGGCGTCGAGCAGGGCCCGCGTCCTCGACCCGAACTCCTCGCCCCGGCGGGTGAGCGCGCCCGCCGCCCGGGCCCTGTCCCAGAGGGCGAGGACCAGGTCGCCGTCCTCGCCGTCCGTCGCGGCGCGGGAGCCGTGCCGGGAGACGTTCTCCGTGAAGACGGCCGTGAACCCGGCGGGCGGCCGCTGGTAGTCGCGCGCGCTCTGCCGGGGGGCGTACGGCGCCTTCGTGCCGTAGCTGTCGGCGTGCGGCACGGACCGCGACGGCGCGGACTGCCGCGGCGCGGACCGTGACGGCACCGGCTGCCGGCCGGCGGCTTCCGTCTCCGCCCGCGCGGGCAGGGCGGCGGCCAGCAGGGCGCACACCGCGAGCGAGAGGGCGGGTGTGAGGCGGTTCATGAACGGATCGTCGGGGACCGTCATGAACCGCGGATGACTACGGGGTGGCCTCTCCGCCTTCCAGCGACAACAGCACCTCGTTCGGCGTGGCCCCGCCGAAGCGGCGGTCGCGGGAGGCGAACTCCACGCACGCCCGCCACAGGTCCCGGCGGTCGAAGTCCGGCCACAGCACGTCCTGGAAGACCATCTCCGCGTACGCGCTCTGCCAGATCAGGTAGTTGGAGGTGCGCTGCTCGCCGCTCGGCCGCAGGAACAGGTCGACGTCCGGCATGTCCGGGTAGTACAGGTACTTCGCGAGGGTCTTCTCGTCGACCTTCGACGGGTCGAGGCGGCCCGCCTTCACATCCTCCGCGAGGGCCCGCGCCGCGTCCGCGATCTCCGCCCGGCCGCCGTAGTTCATGCAGAAGTACAGGGTGAGCCGGTCGTTGTCCTTGGTCTGCTCCTGGGCGACCTGGAGCTCCTTGGCGACCGACTTCCACAGCCTGGGCATCCGGCCCGCCCAGCGCACCCGGATGCCCAGCGAGTCGAGCTGGTCGCGGGACTTGCGGATGAAGTCACGGTTGAAGTTCATCAGGAAGCGGACCTCGTCGGGCGAGCGCTTCCAGTTCTCGGTGGAGAAGGCGTACAGCGAGATGTTGCGCACCCCGATCTCGACCGCGCCCTGCAGCACGTCGAGGACCTGCTCGGCGCCGACCTTGTGCCCCTCGGTGCGCGGCAGCCCGCGCTCCTTGGCCCAGCGGCCGTTGCCGTCCATGACGATCGCCACATGCTCGGGGACCAGCTCACCGGGGAGCTTCGGCGGACGGGCGCCGGACGGATGGGGCTCCGGCGTGCTGTACTCGCGGCGCTGGCGCCCCAGGATCCCGCGTACGGCCATGTGCTTCTCGTCTCCTCGGTCTCGTGCTTCTCTACTTCTCCACGTAGCGCAGCGAACGCAGCCCGCGTTCCATGTGCCAGTGCAGATACGCGGACACCAGCCCGCTCCCCTCGCGGACGTACCGCGCCTCGCACGCGTCCGCGTTCTCCCAGTCTCCCGTAAGCAGCGCGCCGAGCAGTTCGAGGGTCCGCGGCGAGGGCACGACGCTGCCGGGCACCCGGCAGTCGACGCATACGGAGCCGCCGGAGGCGACGGAGAAGAACCGGTTGGGACCGGGCAGCCCGCACTTCGCGCAGTCGCCGAAGCTCGGGGCGTAGCCGTTGACGGCGAGCGAGCGCAGCAGGAAGGCGTCGAGCACGAGATGCGACGCGTGCTCGCCGCGGGCGAGGGTGCGCAGGGCGCCGACGAGCAGCAGGTACTGCTGCACCGCGGGCTCCCCCTCGTGGTCGGTGAACCGCTCCGCGGTCTCCAGCATGGCGGTGCCGGCGGTGTACCGGCCGTAGTCGCTGACGATCCCGCCGCCGTACGGTGCGATGGTCTCGCTCTGCGTGCACAGCGGCAGGCCGCGGCCGACCAGCTCGCTGCCCCGCGCGAAGAACTGCACGTCGACGTGCGAGAACGGCTCCAGCCGCGCCCCGAACTTGGACTTGGTGCGCCGCACCCCGCGAGCCACCGCGCGTACCCGGCCGTGACCGCGTGTGAGCAGCGTGATGATCCGGTCCGCCTCACCCAGCTTCTGGGTGCGCAGCACGATGCCGTCGTCGCGGAACAGACTCATGCCGTCCATTCTCACCCACGGCCAAAGCGCTCGGGGCCGGGCCGGCCGCATCGGTCACGGCGGGGCGGCCGCCGGTCCGCGGCGGGCCGCCACCGAGGCGCCGGGGCTCGCCGGGCCAGGGCGAGGGCGGGATCACGGGCCGGAGGGCTCCGGCGGGTTGGTCGCCGCGCGCAGCGGGTCGGGTAAGCCGTTGGGGCTGATGTTCCACAGCTCGGCGAAGCGCTTGACGCGTTCCCGCACCTCCTTGTGGGTGGCGTCCACCGTCGTCCAGGACGGCACGTTCATCTGGTCCGCGGTGATCTCGTAGGAGAGCGCCCCGTCGAAGATGATGAAGTCGATCATCTTGCCGCGCTGGGCGTACATCGGCAGCTGGGGCAGGGCCACGACCCGCACCTCGATGCCGATCCCCCGCTGCTCCTCGCGGAGTTGGTCCAGCAGGGCGATCTCCTCGGGGTTCCTCACCACGTGCAGCCGGCGCACCCGGACCCCGCGTTGGACCGCCTCGCTCTGCGCCTCCAGGTAGCGGCCCGCCGGCTCGCTGCTCCAGAAGTCACGGTCGACGGAGGTGGAGATGGCGTCCACGGAGATCCGCGCGCACCGGGTGAGGGTCAGCAGCCAGTCGTGGTTCTCGCCGGGGGACTTGGCGTGCAGATTGGCGAAGTTGTACATGTAGCCGGCAAGCCGGTCGATCTCCTGGTGGGCGAATTCGTGCAGGATCGTGGGCCCCTCGGCGACCACTTTCGTGGCGTGCTCGGCCAGCCGGGGCACCCCGTCGTCGCGCAGTTGCTCCACCTCGTTGAAGAGCTTGGTGGCCCGCCCGATGTCGACGAAGCGCTGCTCGACCACGGTCCTCAGCTCACCGAGCTGCTGCGCGAAGGTGATCATGAACTGGACGATCAGGATCGCGCCGCCGAACAGCACGGACACGACCACCCGCCACAGGTCGTCCTGGGAGGGGGAGATCACGTTCGTCAGGACGTAGGCCACGCCCCCGGTCACCACGGTGATCAGGAACTTCTGGAGCAGTGACCGGGCGCCGTCGTCTCTCTGGCGCTCGCCTCTGCCCGTGGGACCGGCGGCGCCGCGCGGCGGTGTCGGTGAACTCATCTCGCTTCTCCCCCCGTTGGGATGTGTCTGTGCTCCGCGATCAGGGCCCTGTCGTCTGGAGTTCGTGCCGCGGCGTCGCGGCGTGCAGGGCGAGCTGGTCACGGACGCGCTGGACCAGCGTCCGCCACTGCCGGCTGAAGCCGGGTTCCTCTTCGAGTACGTCCCACAGGGCGCCCAGGGACCGCTCGACGCGGGCCCTCGGCATCCACAGGTGCAGCAGGTGGTCGACGAGCGGGCGCAGCGTTCTCAGGGCCTGCGCCCCGTCGCTGGACCCGAGCCGGATGCCGTCGAGTTTGTCCACGACCGTCGTCAACAGCCAGTCGTGCAGGGCGAAGTCCTCGGTGAGCCCGGCCAGGGCGGCGGGGTCGGTGCCCGGCGGCACCGTCATCTCCACGAGCCGTACCCCGTCGGCGGCCACGGTGAAGCGCTCCAGCCGTGCCTCCTGTCCGTCCGGCGCGGGAAGCGCCGCCCAGCGCAGGCTGGTGGTGGGGGAGGTGAGGGGGGCCTCGTAGTCGAGGAGCCGGTGTTCGCGGGAGACCGTCGCGAGCAGCCCCTCGGCGACCGACCCGACGTCGAGTTCCTCGGGGCCCGGCTGCCGGTGCTCCGCCAGGAAAGCCTGGGCGACGCCGAGTCGGGGCAGCCTGCCGAGTGTCTCCAGCTCCCCCGGCCGGACCAGGTAGTGGCCCCACGGCCGGCGGCGGTCCGGGCCGGCGGCCGGTGCGCCGAAGTACGCCGTCGCCTGGAGGACCCGGCCCTCGGTGAGGCTCGCGCGGGCCGCCACCGTGCCGACCGCGCGGACCCTGGCCCCGTTGGCGGTGGGCAGCCGGCAGTCCACGCCCGTGAGGACCTCGGGGGAGACGGCGTGCAGGTTGGGGCGCCGGGAGACGCGGACGCGTTCGTCGGCGCGCAGCGTGAGCAGCCGCTCGGTGACGGCCGCGCTCACCGCGTCACGGCACGGCAGCAGGCAGGTGCGCACCTCGCCGCAGACGAGGACCGGGCCCGTCGTCTCCCCCGGGGCGCCCATGTCACAGCCCCGGCGGGAACACGTAGGACGTGCGCTCCACGGCGCCGGCGGGCACCGGGAACCCCTCGTCGGCGGCCCGCCGGATCACCTGGCCGAGCGCTCCGGCGTCCACCTGGGTCTGCTCCAGGACGACGCGCACGGCGTGCTCGACCGGCAGGAACCGGGCGGGCAGCACGCTGCACGTGTAGTACGCGGTGAAGGGGGGCGCGGACGGGTTGAGCCGGAGCAGTGGCGGGAGGGCGTCCCAGTCGTCGGGGAAGGCGGCCGGGTCCCAGCCGGTGGGGGTGAGGACGGCCCTGCCGTTGTCACGGAGCAGTCCGAGGCGGGCCAGTTGCCAGACGGCGGCCAGGAAGGCGCAGGACCAGGTGCGGCGGTCGGTGTTCTCGTCCCACAGCTCCACGTCCACGAAGACGGAGTGGCCGCGCGCGCCGGTCTCACTGGGGGGCTGCCAGGCGGGCGTGGCGCTCAGCGCGGCCGCCGTACGCTGGGCCGGGGCGCGGCGCCCGTTGGTGAGCCAGCCGGTCCGGCTGAGGGGTGGACGGAAGCCCCGGCTGCCGGGTGGCGGTGTCTCGACGAGCCGGCCCAGGACGAACTCGGCGAGGCCGCCGCGCTCGGGCCGGCGCGGGTCGGTGGCGGCGCAGCCGGACTCGCGGGCCAGGTAGTCGATGGTCAGACCGGCCCGCTCGGCCGCCTCGATCAGGGGCGGCAGGAGTTCGGCGGGGGTGGCCGGGCGGCTGAAGTAGTCGTCGATCAGGAAGCAGGTGCTGATCCGGGGTTTCCCGGCGCCGGGAAGCGCGGGCAGCGCGGCGCGGGCGGCGTCCACCCAGGGGCGTACCGCGGCGAAGTGCGCGCGCAGCCGTTCGGGGCCCTCGGTGACGTCCTCCATGTACAAGTGGCCGAGTTCCAGGGAGAGATGGGAGAACGGCACGGCCTCCGTGCGCGGCTGGGCGCTGGTCTCCTGGAAGACGGCGCCGGTTCCGTTTCCGGTTCCGCTCACAGTTCCCCCCAGTGCTTGTCGTCGGCCAGTCGTTCCGCCAGTTCGCCCATCGCCTGCCAGGTGCCGATGTTGGCGATCCGGCTGTCCAGCACGTCCTGGTCGGTGATGAGCTGTTCCCGCAACTGCAGGACGGGTTCCAGGGGTACGGACCCGAGCACCCTGCTCCTGCCGATCCCGAGTTCGGCGGCGACGACCTCCAGCTGTTTGTTGTACTGGCGCATCCAGGCCGACTGCGCGGGCGGCATCTGCGACCAGAGCGACGATTCGAGATCCGGCACGGCGGCCCGTACGAAACGGATCGCGCCGAGCAGCGCCTGCCGGTCGTGCCCCATTTCCTCACCGGCGCTCACGATGCCCTGTTTTCCGCTGACGAGTTCGGCGGCGGCCATGACGTGCTGCCGGGTCCAGCGGTGGTAGACCAGCCAGCGGACTTTGACGCGCCGCAACTCCTCCTGGGCGGTGGCGGCGAGTGCCAGGTCCATCGCATAGCTGCGTCCGGCGCTCAGATCGACCACGATCACGTCGAATTCACGTCGGAGGCGCAGGATCAGGTCGACGCAGCGGTGCAGGTTTTCCGTGTCGGTGACGAATTCGCCGCCGGTGCGGTCCCCGGGCAGCAGGACGAGTCGTCCGGAGCGGTCCGGTTTGTCGCGCAGGACGTAATGCTCGGTGCGTGCCCAGATGTCGACGCGCAGTGGTTCCCCGGTCTCGCCCTTCAGATAGGAGTGCAGGCCGCGTCCCTCGGCTTCCTTCAGGACATCGGGTATGTCGAAGACGGCCGGGGCGGTGGGCGAGCCGAAGTCGAAGTCGAGATAGCAGACGTCGTCGCCGTCGAGTGCCCGGCGGTAGGCGAGGTTGGCGCTCGTGACCGAGCGGCCGGTGCCTCCCTTGTCGGAGGCGGCGAACACCAGCACCCCTCACACCCCCGACCCGGTGTCCCTGGCGCGGGCCAGGGTGTCGAGCCGGCGCAGCACTCCCATGGACAGGGCGCAGGCGGTGCCCGGCTCGGTGTCCAGGAGCAGCCGGGCGCGGCGCAGGTCGGCCTCGACGCCCTTGAGTTCCTCGCCCTCCTGGCTCTTGGCCGGCGGGGCGAGTTTCATCTGCTCCTTGCCCAGCAGGTGCGTGGACTCGCTGAGCAGGGACCGGGCGAGCGCGGTGAGTTCGGCGCTGCGGATCGGCGGCTGCGTGTAGAGCTGGGAGGCGGCGACCATGCACTCGGTGACGCGTTCGGTGATGCTCCACGACAGCGGTCCGGTGCGCTCCTGCGAACTGGGGTACGCCGCGTGGACGTTGTCCCACAGGCCGACCCCCTCACCGTCGCTCACGCGCCGCCTCCACAGGTGGCCGAGGATGTCCTCGGCCAGCTGGAGGAGCCGGTCGTGGGAGGCGAGGTTGCGGGAGAGCGAGCACAGCTGGATGGTCCGCTTGAGGAGCTGCGCCGAGAAGTCCGTCATGGCCCACTGCATGGCGGGCCCCTGCCCGTCGCTCCCCAGCAGGGGCAGCGCGACTCCCGGGTTGTGCAGGCGTACGGCGGGATCGTCCCTGGTCATCCGGCTGGTGATACGGCCGCGCTCGGCGAGGCGTTCCATGATGCCGACCGTGCGGGTGAGGTCGTCGTCGGTGGCCCGGCGGCGGACCAGGTCGTGCACGAGGATGGAGGCGACGCAGAGCGAGAAGTACTCCGACTCCAGCTGCTGGCCCGTGGTCCGCCACGGGATGTCCTCCAGGGGCCAGCTGCCGTCCCCGAAGCGGGCGATGGCCGACCAGTACTGCTGGGTGATCTCCCAGCGCAGCCGCAGCGCCTCCGCGAGCCGCTGCTGTTCGGTGTTGAGCAGGGCGAGGGTCAGCGTGCGGTCCGAGAACAGGTCCTGGATGCCGTCGAGGGCGACGACGGTGAAGTACAGGTAGGGGACGGCGTCGGCGGCGCCCGAGGGCTGGACGCCGATGTCGTCGCTGGTCTCCACCTCGGGCGCGTCCCGGACCAGGCTCCAGGCCCAGCCGCACTCGAACAGCCGGTTCTCGTTGCGGAGTTGCTCCTCGACGTCGACGCCGAGGACGAGGCTCTCGCTGATGACGGCACGCAGCGCCTTGAAGCGTTCCTGGAACCGGCCGAGGACCACACGGTCCGACAGTCGCTGCTGGCCCAGGAGCCGGCACAGCGCCTGTCCCTGGCCGGACTCGGCGTCGAAGACGTTGACGGTGAAGGAGCGCAGCAGGCTCACCATGGCGGAGGTGAGGCGTTGGCTGGTGGCGTCCCAGAGTTCCTGGATCAGCCGCTGGGTGTCGGACCGGTTGGTTCTCGTGCGGTAGATCTTGAGGAAGCCGAGGGTGGCGAGGCACAGGGTGACGGACATGGAGAAGGAGTCGACCACCCCGATCTCCTGCTGTTCCTTGGTGAGTTCCTGGTCGGGGTCCTCGGACTGGAAGTAATAGCCCCCGGAGAACGTGGGGCCGACGTCACCGCCGTGATGCTTTCCCATGAATTCACTGAGAATCCGTACGAGACTTCCGGGAATCTCCGTGGGATCGCCCATCTCCTTGAGGGCCTTCTCCACGTCCTCCTGGGTGGTGTCCGGGTTGTCGAGCCGGAATTCGGGAATCTCGGTCGCCGGATACATGAGGCAGAGCAGGCGTTCGGCGTCGGCGACGCTGCTGCGGCCTCCCCATTCACCCCAGGCCCAGTCGCCACTCCTGAAAGAGTGGCCGGCAATGGCCTGCCACACGTCGAGAAGCTGAAGACGCGGCTTGATCTGCATTCCCATGCCCCCTCACACAGGTGCGAAAAAGAGACCGCTGTCAGTCGTTGCGGTGACCGCAAGCAAGGATCATTCCCGTGTACCCCTCGCGCACGAGACCGCCCGGCTTTCCGATGTGCAGGGGGTCGACGTCTCCGGCGTACTGCTTGAGCAGGTTGCGCACCTCCTGCTCGCCGACGTCACTGGCCGGGAAGTCGTGCGCGCCGACCTGGTATCCGAGGGAGTGCTCCATGAACGCGGCGGCGAACGGGGCGCCCGGTTCGAGGGCGTTCATGAAGCAGGACACCCCGCGCCGGAACTCCTCCAGCGAGGTCGTGATCGACTCCGCGACGAAGAACATCGTGCCCATGCCCCAGCGTTCCGCTTCGCCGTCCGGGCCCGCCTGACCGAGGTCGTACAGGTTGCCGCGGCGGGGTCTGACGGTCCGCCCGAACCGCGCCCGGGGGGCCGCGCCGAGCCGGCCGTAGCCCTCCTCCTCACGCAGGACGTCCCAGAACCGGTCCCAGTTGGGGTCGAAGGAGACGCGCTGGCCCTCGAGATGCGCGACGTTCGCGGCCGACCACTCGTAGAGGGTGATCTCCTCGCACCACGGGAGCATCGTGAAGGCGGGGTAGAGGTTCGGGCCCGCGCCGACATCGATACCGGTGGCGACCGTGCCGGGGTTCCGCCGGAAATGATCACCGAAGTGGTCGCGGACAGCCGAAAGGATCTCCTCGTCGTCGGGATGAAGGACGAGGTAATTGTTCCTGATGTACGCCTGGGGGTCGAAATTGTCCCAATCGACGTCGGCGTTCAGCTTATCGGCACCAGTTGGTGATCCCGGGGTCATTGGCTCAATGTAGCGCACCGCGCCCACGCGCTGTGCCAGCCAATCACGCCAGGTCCTGTTCTCACCTTGAATGACCGGATAGCGTCCGGCGAAGATAGGGGAACCTGCGCCGACACGGTCGGTATGGATATCGCACCATTGGTATGCATCTTCGAATGCTCCACAAGGGGACTACATGGCTCCTCTTCCCTCGATCAGGCCGGTCACCGCGGCGGATCTGCCGGAACTCGTCCGCCTCGACGGGCAGGCCTTCCCGTCGGGACCGTATCCGTACTTCGTCCTGCGGCAATTCCTCGACGCCTACGGTGACCATCTGCTCGTCCTCGACGACGGCTCCGGTCTGCTCGGCTACGTGTTCGCGACCGCGCCGAACGCCGACCACAGCTGGATCCTCAGCCTCGCCATCACGCCCGGCCTCCAGGGCCGGGGTCTGGGCCGCAGGCTCATGTCGGAGATCCTGGAGCGGCTGCGGTCGGAGGAGGTCAAGGAGGTCTGGCTCACCGTGGAGCCGAACAACGACACGGCGGTGCTGCTCTACCGTTCGCTGGGCTTCGTGGCGGAAGGGGCGCCCCGCCGGGACTACTTCGGTCCCGGTGAGGACCGCCTGCTGATGACGCTCGCCTTCTGACGGTAGGCACGCGCCACGGCGTGGAACGCCGCCTTCGGCTCCCGGTGCCGGCCGGAGTCCGGGTCGCCCGGGCGGCCCTCGATGGTCCTGGTGATGCCGTAGCCCGCCAGGTCGAGGTCGTGCCGCGGGTCGCCCGGCCGGTGCGGGGCGTCGGGGGTGACGAACTCGAACACCATCGCCGCGTAGAGGTTCATCGACTCGAAGACGTGCAGCAGGTCGGTCAGGTAGGCGGCCTGGACGCGCTCGCTGCGGACGGGGTGCCCCTTGATCTCCGGGGGGTCCTTGTCGTAGTCGACGATGTTCCAGCCCATGCCGGCCGTTTCGGGCGCGCCCCGGTACGCGCAGGTGCCGAACTCGGTGACGGCGAGCGGCTTGCCCCAGCGCAGGTACCGGCGCAACTCGCTTACGTAAGCGGCGGATTGGCGGTGGTAGGAGTAGTAGTCGATGCCGACGACGTCAAACAGGTCCCAGTCGACCTTGTCGTCCTGCGCGGCCGCGTAGCTCAGCCGGCCGTGGAAGACGGAGCGGCCGACCGCCGCCGCCCGCGCGGTGAAGCGGTCGAGGAGGCGCTGCGTCCTTTGCGGGTCGAAGGTGCCGTTCAGCAGGTTCTCGACGCGTTCCATGACCGTGTCGCCCGGCACGATCCCGGGCACGAACAGCCAGAACTCGCAGCCCACACTGAGGTCGACGCTCGCGCCCTGCCGGCGCAGCCGTTCCGCGAACCGGCCGGTTTCGGCCAGGTGGTCGAGGATGTCCCGCTCCGGAACGTCCCCGAGGGTCGGCTGGAGCCAGACGTGCAGTCCGCGCTCGGCGGCCTCGGCGGCGGTGGCGGTGAGGCGCTCGACGCCGTCACCGGTGACGTCGACGGTGTCGGCGTGCAGGTCGTCGCGGATCGTGCGCAGGTCGGCCCGCATCCGGGCCGGGCTGAAGGCGGTGGCCGGGCGCTCCCCCTCCCCGACGGTGTAGACCACCCCCCGGCGCGCGAGGCCGCGCCGACCCGCATCCCCATGCCCTCCCCCGGTTCCGCCCCCGTGCCCTCCCCCGGTTCCGCCCCCGGTCGCCGCCGGTCCGGCCGGCAGCACGGCCGCAGCGAGCCCGAGGGCCGCCGCCCCGGCGAGGAACTGTGCCCTGTCGATCCCCTTCGTCTTCTCCATGCCGCCACTGTGCGCGGCGCCCGGACCCGGCGCCGTCCGCCGACGGTTCACCGTGCCGCAACCAAGGAACGACATCCGGCGTCGGTCACTGAAGAGATCGACGGCCCGCTTCGACGAAGGAGAGAAAGATCCCCCGCTCCGCGAAGTCCCCGATGACCCGACGCGCCCTCCTCACGGCGGGCACCGCCGCCGCGACCACCCTGCTGGTGCCCACCGCACCCGCGCACGCCGCCGCCGGAGGAAGCGGCGGCGACCCGGTCACCGCCCGGCTGAGCGCGCTGGAGGCCGAACACGGCGCCCGGCTCGGCGTGTTCGCCCGCAACCTGGCCACCCGGCGGACCGTCCGCCACCGCGCCGACGAACGCTTCCCGCTCTGCTCCCTGTTCAAGACCCTGGCCACCGGAGCCGTCCTGCGCGATCTGGACCGGCACGGCGAGGTCCTCGCCCGTCGCGTGCGCTGGACGGCGGCCGACCTGGTGGAGAACTCGCCGGTGACGGAGAAGCACCTCGCCGACGGCATGACCGTCGCCGAACTCGCCGACGCGGCCATCCGCTACAGCGACAACACCGCGGGCAACCTCCTGCTGCGCCAACTGGGCGGCCCCACCGCCGTGACCCGCTTCGCGCGTTCCCTGGGCGACCGGGTGACCCGCCTCGACCGGTGGGAGACGGAGCTCAACTCGGCGGAGCCGTGGCGGATCACGGACACGACGAGCCCCCGTGCGAGCGGCCGTACGTACGCCCGTCTGGTCCTCGGCGACGCGCTGAACCGTCCCGACCGCGACCTGCTCACGCGCTGGCTGCTGAACAACACGACCAGCGGCAACCGCTTCCGCGCCGGGCTGCCCACGACGTGGACGGTCGCCGACAAGACCGGCGGCGGCTGGTACGGCGCGAACAACGACGTCGGTATCGCGTGGACCGAGGACGGCACCCCGCTCGTCCTGGCGGTCCAGACGACGCTGCCGGACCGCGACGCGGCGTACGACCACGACCTGATCAAGGAGACCGCGGCGCTGCTCGCGGACGCGCTCACCTGACCGGTCCGGGAAACCGCCGTACGTAGCGCCGCTGCCAGGGTGTCTCCACCGCGTGCCGGTCGTAGTGCGCGCGGACGTAGCCGACGGCCTGCTCGGGCGGCACACCGTCCAGGACGGCGAGACAGGCCAGAGCCGTGCCGGTACGGCCCCGGCCGCCGCCGCAGGCGAGCTCCACCCGTTCGTCCGCGGCCCGCTCCCACGCCTCGGCCAGCAGGGTGCGGGCCGCCACCCGGTCGGCCGGCAGCCGGAAGTCGGGCCAGCGCAGCCAGCGGGACTCCCAGGGCACCGGGGGCGGCGGGCCGCCGAGCAGATACAGGCCGTACGACGGAGCCGGCGCCCCCGGTGGCAGGGGGCGCCGCAGGCCACGCCCGCGGACCAGGCGTCCGGACGGCAGGCGCAGGACACCCGCGGCCCGCTCGCTCCACCGCGTGTCCCGCGCCCCGTCCGCTCGCCCGTCGTAGGTCACCGGACCATTCCAGCCCCACCCCGCCTCCCGGGCAACCGAATCGGTCCCCGCGGTGGTCTGGGGAGCGAGGGAGGGTGCTTGATGCAGGCCGAACAGGAAGACAGATTCCAGGAGTTCGTCAGAGCGCGGTGGTCCCATCTCGTGCGGACGGCGTACCTGCTCACCGGCGACGCGCACCACGCCGAGGACCTGACGCAGACCGCGCTGGCGAAGGCGTACCGCTCGTGGCGGCGGGTCGCGCGCAGCGACAACCCGGAGGCGTACGTCCGGCGGATGCTCGTCAACTGCAACAGCGACCGGTTCCGCAAGCGCCGGGTCGCGGAGTCGCTCACGGCGGCCCCGCCGGACGTCGCGGGGCGGGACGAGGCCGTGTCGTGGGCCGACGAGCGCAGCGCGCTGATGACCGCGCTGGCCGGACTGCCGCCCCGGCAGCGGGCGGTGGTCGTCATGCGCTACTGGGAGGACCTGTCCGAGGCGGAGGTCGCCGACGTGCTCGGCTGCTCCCCCGGCACGGTGAAGAGCCAGGCGTCCAAGGGGCTGGCGAAGTTGCGTACGTATCCCGGGCTCGCGCAGGTCATGGACGCGGCCGGACAGAAGGGCAGCAGGTGAGCGACGAGCGGGAACGGGAGCAGGACCCGGAACAGGAGCCGGAGCGGGAGCACGAACAGGAGCAGGAGCGGGACATCGAGGAGCGGGTGCGGGAGCTGCTCGCCGAGGACGCGTACACGATCCGGCCGTCCCCGGCGCCGTATCCGGCGATCCGCCGGCGGGGCACGCTGGAGCGGCGGCGCAGGATGACGGCGGCCGGGGCGGCCCTGGTGACGCTGGCAGCGGTGCCCGTGGGGGCGTACGCGGTGGGCGGGGGCCCCGGCACCGGGACGCCCCAGTCGTCGGCCGGCGCCACACTGTCCCCGAGCCCGACCCCGACGAAACCGGCACCGAAGCCCTCGGGACCCGCGGGACCGGCCACGGCGGGGCAGCTGCTGGACGGGATCACCCTCGCGCAGGCCGCGGACGGGCTCAACAAGTGCCTCGCCTACGACCGCTCCCACGAACAGGCTCCGGGCAGCCCGGACCTGGGCACGTCGGCGGGCTACCGGATCATCCTGGCGATGCGCAGCACCGGCGACTCCAACGCGCCCGGCGCGGGCGTGTACGTCGTCGCGGTGAAGGAGCGGGCGAAGATCCGGCTGGTGTGCACCGTGAAGAACGGCGCGGCCGAGGGCCTCGGCACCAGCGTCGGTGACGACAGCGCGACGTTGCCCGACGGCGGTCCGGTGTACCCCGACATGAACGGCGGCAAGCTCTACCAGCAGTCCGTCCTCGACAAGGGCAACTGGAAACTGCCGTTCCGCTGGGGGGCCATCGGCAGGGTGAAGTCCTCGGTCTCCGAGGTGACCGTCTCCTACGGTGACACCGGCGGCCGGGCCGTGCTCGACCACGGCTGGTTCGTCGCCTCCGGCATCCTGAACCAGCAGGTCACCAAGGCCCCGCGCATCAAGGGGTACGACGCCCACGGCCGCCTCGTCTACGACTCCGACCAGGACAAGTACTACGAGAAGACGCTGCCGTGACGGCACTACCGTGACGGCGTCACCGTGACGGCAGCACGGAAGCCGGGCCGGCGGGGGGCGCCGTACAGGGGTCGGCGCCCCCCGCCGGCCACGCGGCCGGACCCGCGACCTGCGGGACGCGGGTCCGCGTGCGGGCTGCCGCGCCCGTCCGGAAGGGAAGGCGTGCGCGGCGGCGGGGTTGTCGGCCGCGTCCGGACGCAAGGCGGACGCCTCCGGACGCAAGGCGCGCGAGGCGTGCGCGGCGGCGGGGTTGTCGGCCGCGTCCGGACGCAAGGCGCGCGAGGTGTGCGCGGCCGCCGCGGGGTTCTCGGCCGCGTCGGGCCCCGGACACCGCTTCCGCTGCCACCATCCCGTGGAGGAGGACGGGTCGACCCGCGACCTCGTCCGGCCCGAACGCCCCACGGAGCCCTCATGACGATCCCCGCCCCGCTGACCGGTGTCGTCCCGCCCGTCTGCACGCCCCTGACCCCGGACCGCGCGGTGGACGTCCCCTCGCTGCTGCGGCTGGTGGACCATCTGGTGGCGGGCGGGGTGAGCGGCCTGTTCGTGCTCGGCTCGACCTCGGAGGCGGCGTTCCTGACGGACCGGCAGCGGAGGCTGGTCGTGGAGTCGGTGGTGGGACACGCGGGCGGCCGGCTGCCGGTCCTGGCGGGCGCCATCGACATGACGACCCCCCGGGTCCTCGACCAGGTCGCCTCGGTGGTGTCGGCAGGCGCGGACGCGGTGGTCGTGACGGCCCCGTTCTACACCCGCACCCACCCGGCCGAGATCGGCCGCCACTTCCGCCGGGTCGCCGCCGCGAGCCCGGTCCCCGTCCTGGCCTACGACATCCCGGTCGCCGTCCACGCGAAGCTGCCCGCGGACCTGGTCCTGGACCTCGCCGCCGAGGGGGTGCTGGCCGGCCTCAAGGACTCGAGCGGCGACCTGACCGGCTTCCGGGCCGTCGTCACGGGCGCCCGCGACCACCCCGGCATCACCGGCTTCAGCGTCCTGACCGGGTCCGAGACCGTCGTCGACGCGGCCATGGCGCTGGGCGCGGACGGGGCGGTGCCCGGCCTCGCCAACGTCGACCCGCACGGCTACGTCCGCCTCGACGCCCTGTGCCGCGCCGGTGACCGGGAGGGGGCGCGGGCCGAACAGGAGCGGCTGTGCGCGCTGTTCGGCCTCGTGGGCGCCGGGGACCCGGCCCGCATGGGCGGCGGTTCGTCGGCGCTGGGCGCCTTCAAGGCGGCGCTGCACCTGCGGGGTGTCATCGACTGCCCGGCGACGGCGGAGCCCCAGGTGCCGCTGTCGCCGGACGAGGTGGCACGGGTGCGCGGGTTCCTGACGGCGGCCGGCCTGCTGTGACGGACGGCGCCCCGCCCTCACCGCCGCCCGCCGTGAGGGACGGCGCCCCGCCCCCGCCGGGGCCGCGCAGCTCGGTCACGTCCACGCGCCGGAACTCGATGGTGTCGTACGTCCCCGTGTCCCCCGTCTCGTACAGCACCCCGACCGTGCCCCGGCCGACCCGGACGAGGTCGGAGTACGCGGCCCGCTGCCGGGACAGGGTGACCGCCTTCGTGAAGGTCGCCCCGCCGTCCACGCTGCGCCACAGCGCCATCTCCCGCCGGGCGGTGGGCACCGACGGCCCGGAGAACAGCAGCAGCCCGCCGAGCCGGTCGAGGTGGAGGACGCTGCCCTGCACCACCGGCACGTCGTCGAGCGTGGGCTGCGCGGCGTAGGGGCGGTCCAGGCTCCGGGCGCCGTCGCTCGAATAGCTGTCGAGACGGTTGCCCGGGCTGCTGCCCGCCTGGTCACGCGCGCTGAAGTACAGGCGTCCGTCGGGGAGTTGGGCGGCCGAGGACTCGTTGGCGTTGGTGACGCCGTCGTAGGTGCCGTCGACGAAGCCCAGCCGCCAGCTGCGCCCGCCGTCGTCGCTGTAGATCGCGTGGCCGCCGTAGTACCGGGACTCGCGGCCGGTGTCGGGCGAGCCGGCCGGTGGCGCGGCCGAGTGGTTGGCGGGGACGACCAGCCGGCCGGCGTGCGGCCCGCGGGTGAGGGCCACCGCGTGTCCGGGTCCCGTCGCGTACCAGCGCCAGCCGGCCGGCTTGACCTGCCGGGTGATGTCCCGGGGCGCGGAGAAGTCCCGGCCGTCGTTCCCGCTGCGCTGCACGAACACCCGGCGGCCGTGTTCCGGCGGAACCTCGCCGCGCATGATCTGCGCCTCCGTCACCGTCCCGCTGTTGAAGGACGTGAGGAGGACGACCGCGCCCGTGCGCGGGTCGACGACCGGCGCCGGGTTGCCCCGCGTGTCCCCGTCCCCGGCCGCCACCACCTGGAGCGGGCCCCAGGTGCAGCCGCCGTCGGTGGAGCGGCGCAGCACGACGTCGATGTCGCCGGTGTCCCCGGCGCCGTGCCGCCGGCCCTCCGCGAAGGCGAGGAGCGTGCCCCGGCGGGTGGTGACGGCGGCCGGGATGCGGTACGTGGCGTACCCGTCCCGGCCCGAGACGTAGGGGACGGAGGACACGCACCGGGTGGCGGCCGAGGAGGTGTGCGGAGCGGTGAACGGGGTGAGGAACACCGCGGTCACGAGCAGGGCGCGGCTCAGGAGGGCCATCGAGCTCCCTTACGGGCGGGCGGACACCGACTGTCCGCCCCATGTTTCCCGCCCCCGCCGCTCCCGCCCGGCACGGCGCGCGGGCCAGGCGGGGCGCGCCGCGGCATCACCCCCCGGGAAGCGCGGGGAGTGCGGCAGGCGCGGGGAGCGTCGCAGGCGCGGGCGCCGACGGGCTCAGGACGGGGTACGGGCCGCCGCCAGCAGGCGGGTGACGTCGTCCGCGCAGATGGTGAGGGCGGCACCGACGGTGGTGAGGGCCTCGCGTTCGGCGGGGGTGTAGGGGCCGTCCGCCAGAGCGATGCGGGCGCCCTGGAGGAGGATCGACTCGCGGCCGGCGGGGGCGAGGTGCGGGGTCAGGGGGTCCAGGGCCTCGTGCAGCTCTATGGCGAGCCCGGCGCCGCAGGCGCGGCCGTAGACCCGGCCGGTGTCGGCGGCCAGGGCCTCCACCAGGGCCTCCAGTTGCTCCTCCGTGCAGTCGTCGAAGCCGGCGGCGCGGACCGTGCCGGCGGCGGCCTCCAGGGCCGTACGGGCACCGGTGCCGCCGGCCGCGAGGACGGCGAGGGCGACGGTGTGGACGGCGTCGCGGAGCATCGCGGAGAAGCGGGTGGTGGTCGGGTGGTCGAGGACGTCGGTGCCGAAGTGGCGGCGGCAGGCGGCGCACTCGACGACGGGGCCGGTCTCGCCGCGCGGCAGCACGGGCACGCCGAGCAGGGTGAAGCGGCGGCGGCCGGTCAGCCGCTGGTAGTTGCGGTCGCCTCCGCAGCCGGGACAGAAGAACTCGCCGTCACCCACCGGTGTCCATGCGACGCGCGTGCCCAGCAGGCGCGCAAGCCTGGCGGCACCACGGTCGTCTCGTCCCCGTACTGGCAGCACGTCGCACCTCCGTTACGCCACGGCAACATCGCCGCGCTTGCGTGATGTTAGCCACATCGGCGAGTCGGAGTCAGCACCCTGGACGAGACCTGCTCGTGACCTCCACTCGGAATGGCCGGTATACGACGGGGCCCCGCCCGCCGGGTGACGGCGGGCGGGGCCCCTGTGCAGCCGGACGAATCCCCGGTCAGGATGGTCAGCGGGTCGCTCGGTTGACGGCCGAGACGACCGCCTTCAGGGAGGCGCGCGTGGTGTTGGCGTCGATGCCGATGCCCCAGAGAATCTTGTCGTCGATCGCGCATTCGATGTAGGAGGCGGCCTGAGCGGAGGCTCCCTCGCTCATCGTGTGCTCCTGGTAGTCGAGCAGGCGTACGTCGACACCCACGCTTGCCAGGGCGTCGAAGAAGGCCGAGATCGGACCGTTGCCGGATCCGGTGAGGACGGTGTCCTCGCCGTCGACGGTCGCTTCCACCGTCAGCGTGTCGACGCCGTCGGTGTCCGTGGTCGACTGGCCGTTCTTGACCTGAATGCGACCCCAGGCGTTCTCGGGGTTGGGCAGGTACTCGTCCTGGAAGGTCGCCCAGATGTCCTTCGGCGTGACCTCGCCGCCCTCGGCGTCCGTCTTCGCCTGGATCAGCCGGGAGAACTCGATCTGCATCCGGCGCGGCAGGTCCAGCTTGTGGTCGTTCTTCAGGACGTAGGCGATACCGCCCTTGCCGGACTGCGAGTTGACGCGGATGACGGCCTCGTAGGAGCGGCCGACGTCCTTCGGGTCGATCGGCAGGTAGGGGACCGCCCACTCCAGGTCGTCGACGGTGACGCCCTTGGCGGCTGCGTCGGCCTCCATGGCGTCGAAGCCCTTCTTGATGGCGTCCTGGTGGGAGCCGGAGAAGGACGTGTAGACCAGGTCGCCCACGTACGGGTGGCGCGGGTGGACCTCCATCTGGTTGCAGTACTCCCACGTTCGACGGATCTCGTCGATGTCGGAGAAGTCGATCTGCGGGTCGACGCCCTGGGAGAACAGGTTCATGCCCAGGGTGACCAGGTCGACGTTGCCGGTGCGCTCGCCCTGCCCGAACAGGCAGCCCTCGACGCGGTCGGCGCCGGCCATCAGCGCCAGCTCGGCTGCCGCGACCGCCGTACCGCGGTCGTTGTGCGGGTGGATCGACAGGCAGACGTGCTCGCGGCGGGAGAGGTTGCGGCCCATCCACTCGAAGCGGTCGGCGTGTGTGGACGGCGTCGAACGCTCCACGGTGGCGGGCAGGTTGAGGATGATCTCGCGGCCCGGGCCGGGCTGCCAGACGTCCATGACCGCCTCGCAGACCTCCAGGGCGAAGTCCAGCTCGGTGTCGGTGAAGATCTCCGGGCTGTACTGGTAGCCGAACTCCGTCTCCGGGCCCAGGTGCTTCTCGGCGTACTCCATGACCAGCCGGGTGCCGTCGACGGCGATCTGCTTGATCTCGTCCCTGGACCCGCGGAAGACCACGCGGCGGAAGACGGGGGCGGTGGCGTTGTACAGGTGGACGGTCGCGCGGCGGGCGCCCTTCAGCGACTCCACCGTCCGCTCGATCAGGTCCTCGCGGGCCTGGGTCAGTACGGAGATCGTCACGTCGTCGGGGATCGCGCCGGGCTCCTCGACGATGGAGCGCACGAAGTCGAAGTCGGTCTGGCCGGAGGCGGGGAAGCCGACCTCGATCTCCTTGTAGCCCATGGCGACCAGCTGGTCGAACATCCGGCGCTTGCGCTCGGGCGACATGGGGTCGATCAGGGCCTGGTTGCCGTCACGCAGGTCCGTGGAGAGCCAGCGGGGGGCGACGGTGATCCGGTTCTGCGGCCAGGTGCGGTCCGGGATGTCGACCTGGTCGTACTGCCCGTACTTGTGGATCGGCATGTGGCTGGGCTGCTGGCGGTTCGCCATGATGCGGGGGCTCCTCGAAGGCGGGTCCTGAAGGACGGCCGACGGCGCAACGCCAGAACTCCGCGGGGAGGGGGTCGGCCTCGGTTACAGGCCCTCGCCGCGGCAGCTAAGGAGGAGAAGCAGCCCGATACGCATGATGCTCCGCAGCCTAGCCGAGCCGCGCCGGACGCGAGGGCCCGTATCAGTATGCGGGATCACGTCGGCTAGAAGGGGCGAAGGGGACAAAAAGTGCTCCATACCACTCCACCACGGAGCGTGACGTTTGTTGTCCGCACATTTCACCAATCATGGTGGCGGGTAGTGACACAGTGATAACTCAGTGCAAGGGTGCGGGCATGATGAAGACCAACGGGGGCTTCGAGCCCGTCTTCTGCACCGTCGTACCGCCCCACGTCCTCGACCGCCTCGCCCGCAGCGCGGACCCCGCGATCGCCGGCGCGGCCCAGCGCACCCTGGTGCGCGACGCCCAGGAACGCGCCCGCCGCCGGGTGACCGCCGAGTACGGCCTCGCCGCCGCCCCGGCCACCAAGGCGCCCGCCGACCAGCCGCTGCGCACCCTCTACGACGCCCGGCACGGCACCTCCCTGCCCGGCACCAGGGTGCGCGGGGAGGGCGAGGAAGCCGGCCAGGACGCCACCGTCGACCGCGCCTACGCCGGTCTCGGCGCCACCTTCGACCTCTACCTCCAGGCGTACCGGCGCCACTCCATCGACGGGGACGGCCTGCCCCTCGACGCGACCGTGCACTACGACGAGCACTACAACAACGCCTTCTGGAACGGCGAGCAGATGGTGTTCGGCGACGGCGACGGCGAGATCTTCCTCGACTTCACCATCCCGGTCGACGTCATCGGCCACGAACTCACCCACGGCGTCACCCAGCACACCGCGAACCTCACCTACTACGGCCAGCCGGGCGCCCTCAACGAGTCGATGTCGGACGTCTTCGGCTCGCTCATCAAGCAGTACACGCTCGGCCAGACCGCCGCCGAGGCCGACTGGCTGATCGGCGCCGGCCTGCTCGCCCCCGGCGTCACCGGCACGGCCCTGCGCTCCATGAAGGAACCGGGCAGCGCCTACGACGACGACGTGCTCGGCAAGGACCCGCAGCCCGCGACGATGGACGGCTACGTCCGCACCGGCCGCGACAACGGCGGGGTCCACATCAACTCGGGCATCCCCAACCACGCGTTCTACCTGACCGCCACCGCGCTCGGCGGCCACGCCTGGGAGCGGGCCGGACAGCTCTGGTACGACGTCCTGACCGGCGGCGACCTCACGGAGCGGGCGTTCTTCGGCGACTTCGCCCGGCTGACCGTCGAGGCCGCGCGCGAGCGCTACGGCGCCGGCGGCGAGGAGATCCAGGCCGTGACCAAGGCGTGGGAACAGGTGGGGGTGCGGATTCTGTGACTCCGTACTAGACAGGGACCCATGCGTATTCAGGTGAGTCGCACGGGCGGGTTCGCGGGCATCGAGCGCCGTGCCGAGGTCGACACCTCGGGACGGCCCGACGCCCGCGAATGGCAGGCCCTGGCCGAGCAGGCGCTCGCCGCCGGCCGGGGCACACCCGTCCAGGGCGTGCCGGACGGTTTCGTGTACGAGATCACGGTGGACGGCCGGACGGTCCACGCGGCCGACCCACGACTGACGGAGGAGCAGCGCCGGCTGATCTCGCGGGTGCTGAAGGAGGGCGCGTAACTCGTTGTTCACGCCCGCCCGTTGACTTCTGTTACCGCTGGTACGGATGATCCGGCGCATGGCGACGAACCCGATACCCCAGTTCCCGGCAGGCTTCCTGTGGGGCGTCTCGACCTCGGCCCACCAGATCGAGGGGGCGGTGGACCTGCGCGGGCCGTCCGTGTGGGACACCTTCACCGCCGAGCCGGGCCGGGTGAAGGACGGCTCGACGGCGGCGGTGGCCTGCGACCACTACCACCGCTACGGCGAGGACGTGGCGCTGCTGGCCGGCCTCGGCGTGGACGCGTACCGCTTCTCGGTCTCCTGGCCCCGGGTGAACTCACCGGGCGGCCTCGACTTCTACGACCGGCTCGTCGACGCCCTGCTGACCGCGGGCGTACGGCCCGTGCCGACCCTCTTCCACTGGGACCTGCCCGCCGAACTGGACTGGCTGGAGCGGGACACGGCGTCGCGATTCGCCGACCACACCTCCGTGGTGGTGGACCGGCTGGGCGACCGGGTGAAGAAGTGGATCACCCTCAACGAGCCCGCCGAACACACCCTGCTGGGCCACGCCCTCGGCACCCACGCCCCGGGCCGGCAGCTCCTCTTCGACGCGCTGCCGGTCGCCCACCACCAGCTGCTGGCCCACGGCCTGGCCGTACGGGCCCTGCGCGCGGCCGGCGCCACCGACATCGGCGTCGCCAACTCCCACGGCCCGACCTGGCCCGCGTCCCGCGAACCCGCCGACCTGGAGGCCGCCGCCTTCTACGACGTCCTGCTCAACCGCTTGTTCGCGGAGCCGCTGCTGCTCGGCGAATACCCCGAGGGCCTGGGCGAGTTGATGCCGGGCGACGTGGCCTCGGACCTGAAGGTGATCTCCGAGCCCCTCGACTGGTACGGCGTCAACTACTACGCCCCCACCAGGGTCGGCGCCCCGCAGGGCACCGAGATCGAGTTCGGCGGGATCACCATGCCGGCCGAACTCCCCTTCTCCGTCCGGGAGATCGAGGACGTACCGGTGACCGACTTCGGCTGGCCGGTGGTCCCCGAGGGACTCACCGAGCTGCTCACCGGCTTCAAGGAGCGCTACGGCGACCGCCTCCCGCCGATCGTCGTCACCGAGAACGGCTGCTCCTACCCCGGCCTCGACGACCAGGACCGGATCGCCTACCTCGACGGCCACCTCCGTGCCCTGCACCGGGCGGTCGAGGCGGGGGTCGACGTCCGCGGCTACTTCGTGTGGTCGCTGCTGGACAACTTCGAGTGGGCGGAGGGCTACGAGCGCCGCTTCGGCCTGGTCCACGTGGACTTCGAGACGCTGGAGCGGACCCCCAAGGCGTCGTACGGCTGGCTGCGGGACGTCCTGCGGGCGCAGAGATGACGACGACGGCGCTCGCCGAGCCCGTCGAACGGGTCGGCAGAGGCTGGGCGTCGGCGCTCTCGCTCGCCAACGGAGCGATCTGGGTGGGCTGGTACGGCCCCCTCCAGATCCTGCTGGCCTCGCAGTCGGAGGACTTCGCCCCCGGCACCGGCATGTCCAAGGAGACGCTGCTCGCCTGGGTGACCGGCGCGGGCGCGGTGGTGTCGCTGGTCGCCAACCCGCTGTTCGGCGCCCTGTCGGACCGGACGACGGCCCGCTGGGGCCGCCGTACGCCCTGGATCGTGGCCGGGGCGGCGGGCGGCGCGCTGTCGCTGCTGCTGCTCGCCGGGGCGGGCGGGGTGTGGACGATGGCGGCGGGCTGGTGCCTGGTCCAGCTGACCCTGAACGCCGCCTTCGCGACGGTGACGGCCGCGGTGCCCGACCGCGTGCCCCGCTCCCAACGGGGTTCGGTGGGCGGCTGGTTGGGAGCCGCGCAGATCCTGGGCGTGGTCGGCGGGACGGGCCTGGCCACGGTCGCCGGCGGCACCGGGGCGGGTTACGCGGCCTGCGCGGTGTTCACGGTGGTGGGCGTCCTGCCGTACGTCGTGCGCTACGAGGATCTGCGGCTGGCGCCGGCGGACCGGCCGCCCTGGTCCTGGCGCGGCTTCCTGGCGGGCTTCTGGCTGAGTCCGCGCCGCCACCCGGACCTGGGGTGGGCCTGGCTGACCCGCTTTCTGATCAACCTGAGCAACGCGCTGGTGCTGTTGTACCTGCTGTACTACCTGCGCGACCGCCTGCACCACGACGACCCGGAACAGGGCGTGCTGATCCTGACCGCCGTGAACGGCGTGACCCTGCTGGCCACGGTCGTCGTCGGGGGCGTCTGGTCGGACCGGGTCGGCCGCCGCAAGCCGTTCGTGATCTGGTCGGGCGTACTGATGGCGGTGGCGACGGCGGCCCTGGCCGGCTGGCAGACCTGGCCGGGCGCGATCGTCGCGGCGGCCGTCCTCGGCATCGGCTTCGGCGTGTTCACCTCGGTGGACTTCGCCCTGATGACGGACGTCCTGCCCACGGCCCTGGACCGCGGGAAGGACCTGGGCGTCATCAACGTGGCCAACGCCCTCCCCCAGGTCGCCGCCCCCGCCCTGGCCGCCCCGATCGTGACCTACCTGGGCGGCTACCGGATGCTGTACCTGGTGGCGGCGGTCATCGGCCTGGCGGGAGCGCTGCTGGTACGACGGATCCGGGGGGTGGACTGAACCAGGTCCAGCCCTTCCGGCGAACATCCAGCCCCTGCGGCGTCACATCCAGCCCCTCCGGCGTTTGAGGAGCGGGGGTCCGGGGGCGGAGCCCCCGGGTTCGGTCCTCCACCAGGGCATCCTCCTCGGCCTGCCGGGCGGCGCGGGCCTCGGCGCCGGCGATCCACCGGTAGTAGCCCGACCGGGAGACCTGCAGCACCCGGCACAGCCGCTGCACACCGAAGTCGTCGGCGTGGGCGGAGATGAAGTCCCAGCGGCGGGCCTTCACTTCATCTCCCGGGCAAAATACTGGGCCGCCCGGCGCAGGATCTCCCGCTCCAGTTGCCACTCCTTCTCCGCCCTGACCAGCTGGGCGTTC
>NZ_JBEXCW010000046.1:0-66046 GCF_040605435.1 Streptomyces sp. NPDC005574 | reverse complement strand
GAGCATCGCCCGCGTACTGGATGTACTCGGGTGATGCGACAACGCGGCGAAGTGCCGTGCCGGGCGTCGCGAGCCGGTGAACCTTTCCGGTCACGGCACTAGGCGGAGGCGCGTCGTACCAGGGTCGTCGGTGTGACCACGGCGGAGGGCACGTCGGCCGTGCCCTCGCGGGGTTCGCCGGTGGCCGGGTGCTCCAGGCCGCGCAGCAGCAGGCGGGCCATCAGCCGGCCCATCTCCTCGATGTCCTGGCGGACCGTCGTGAGCGGTGGATCGGTCTGTTCGGCGATGGGCAGCATGTCGTCGAAGCCGATCACGGCGACGTCCTCGGGCACCCGGCGCCCGTGTGCGCGCAGGACGCGCAGGGCGCCCGCCGCGGTCAGGTCGTTGGCGGCGAACACCGCGTCCAGGTCGGGGCGGCGGTCGAGGAGTTCCCGCATCGCCCGCTCACCGCCGGCCGGCGTGAAGTCGCCGTGGGCGATCAGCCGCGGGTCGGCGTCGCTCAGGACGTCCCGGAACCCGTCGAGCCGGTCCACGGCCGAGGTCTGGTCGAGGGCGCCGGTGATGTGCGCGACGCGGGTGCGGCCGAGGCCGACGAGATGGCGTACGGCCTCGCGGGCCCCACCGCGGTTGTCGCTGTCGACGTACAGCACGCCGCTGCGGCCGTCGCTCCAGCCGGGCCGGCCGCCGAACACGGTCGGGATGCCCGCGCGCTGGATCAGGCCGGGCAGCGGATCGTCGAGGTGCAGCGAGAAGACGAGGGCGCCGTCGACGTGACCGCCGGCGAGATAGCGGCCGACGCGGGCGTGGTCGTCGCGTCCCTCCGTCAGCAGCAGCACGAGCTGGTTGTCGTGCGCCGTCAGTTCCTTGCTGATCCCGCGGAGCTGGAGGGCGAAGAAGGGGTCGGCGAAGACCCGGGTCTCCGGTTCGGCGACGACCACGGCGATCGCGTCGTGCCGCCTGGTGACGAGACTGCGGGCCGCCTGGTTGGGGACGTACCCGAGTTCCTCCACCGCCAGCCGGACCCGTTCGACGAGAGGTTCGCGCACCCCGTCCCCGCCGTTGACCACCCGGGAGACGGTGGCCCGGGAGACACCGGCCCGAGCGGCCACGGCCTCCAGCGTGGGGCGCTGTGCTGTCTCGGTCACTTCGCGGCTCCTCGTCGGCGGATGCGGATCAGGATAGCCGCGGCCGGACGGAGGGTGAGAGCGCTCTCGGCGGCCGGGCCGCCACGTCCTACGGCGAGCGACGACGATCCGGTCACGCGTTGATCCGGGGTTCCGGGGTTCCGGGGTTCCGGGGTTCCGGGGTTCCGGGGTTCCGGGGTTCCGGTCACCGGGTCGTGCGGTAGTCCGGTCCGACCACGACCCTGCTTTGCCCACGCCCCGGCCGCGCTCCGCGCCGGCGCCCGCTACGGCGTCTCCTTCTTCGCCCGGCCCGGGGTCTTCCTGGCCCGGCTGGGCTGGACCCTGCTGGGCTCGCCCGGCATCTTCGGGTACTCCGGCGGGTAGGGCAGGTCACCGAGACCGTGGTCGTGCTCGTCGCGGCGCGCGAGGTCCAGCAGGGGCTCCAGGGAGAACGCGTGCTCGTCCATGTCGGCGTGCACGTCGCCGAGTTCGGCGAACCGCGGGGGCATCGTGGCGAGGTCGAAGTCCTGCGGGTGGGCCTCGCCGACCTCCTCCCAGCGCAGCGGGGCCGAGACCGGGGCGTGCGGACGGGGTCGTACGGAGTAGGCGGAGGCGATGGTGCGGTCACGCGCGGTCTGGTTGTAGTCCAGGAAGATGCGCTCCCCCCGCTCCTCCTTCCACCACTTGATGGTCACCCGGTCGGGCATCCGGCGTTCCATCTCGCGGCCGACCGCGATGGCCGCCCGCCGGACCTGGGTGAAGGTCCAGCGCGGCTCGATGGGAACGAAGACGTGCAGGCCGCGTCCGCCCGAGGTCTTGGGCCAGCCGCGCAGTCCGCCGAACTCGTCGAGGACGGCCCGCAGTTCGTGGGCGGCACGGGCCGCGTCGTCGTAGTCGGTGCCGGGCTGCGGGTCGAGGTCGATGCGGAGTTCGTCCGGGCGGTCGACGTCGTCGCGGCGCACCGGCCAGGGGTGGAAGGTGAGGGTGCCGTACTGGGCGGCCCACAGCACGGCGGCCTCCTCGGTGGGGCACATCTCGTCCGCGCTGCGGCCGCTGGGGAAGGTGATGTGGGCGGTCGGGATCCAGTCGGGCATGTTCTTGGGCGCCCGTTTCTGGAAGAACGACTCGCCGCCCACGCCGTCCGGGTAGCGCTCCAGGGTGGTGGGCCGGTTGCGCAGGGCGCGCAGGATGCCGGGGGCGACGGCCTGGTAGTAGCGGGCGAGGTCCAGCTTGGTGAAGCCCCGCTCCGGGAAGAAGACCTTGTCCGGGCTGGACAGCCGTACGCTGCGGCCGCCCGCCTCCAGTTCCACCGCTTCGCCCATGCGGGCCACGGTAGGCGCACCACGCATCCCTCGCATCCCTCGTATCCCTGGCACACCGGGCGGCAGGGAACGTATGGGCGCAGAATCGGAGCATGGATCTGCCGGTGATGCCGCCCGTGAAGCCCATGCTCGCCAAGTCCGTGGCGAAGATCCCGCCCGGTATGCACTACGAGGCGAAGTGGGACGGCTTCCGGGCGATCGTGTTCCGGGACGGGTCCGAGGTCGAGCTGGGCAGCCGTACGGGCAAGTCGCTGACCAGGTACTTCCCCGAGCTCGTCGAGGCGCTGAAGGAGCGGCTGCCCGAGCGGTGCGTGCTGGACGGCGAGATCGTGATCGCGCGGGAGGGCCGGCTGGACTTCGACGCGCTCACCGAACGCATCCATCCTGCGGACTCCCGGGTGCGGACGCTGGCGGAGCGGACACCGTCGTCGTTCGTGGCCTTCGACTTACTGGCGCTCGCCGACGAGTCGCTGCTCGACGCCCCACTGGTCGACCGCAGGGCGCTGCTGACCGGGGCGCTGGCCGGGGTGACGGCTCCCGTGCACGTGGCGCCGGCCACGACCGACGCCGAGGTGGCGCGGCGGTGGTTCGAGCAGTTCGAGGGGGCCGGGCTGGACGGTGTGGTCGCCAAGCCGCTGGACCTGCGCTACCGCCAGGACGAACGCGCCATGTTCAAGATCAAGCACGAGCGTACGGCGGACGTCGTCGTCGCGGGCTACCGGCTGCACAAGAGCGGTCCCGTCGTGGGCTCCCTGCTGCTGGGGCTGCACGACGGGCAGGGCCGGCTCCAGCACGTCGGGGTGTCCGCCGCCTTCCCCATGCGGCGGCGCGCCGAACTGGTCGAGGAGCTGGAGCCGTTGCGCATGACCGACGTGACGGGCCACCCGTGGGCGGCCTGGGCGGAGGCGGCCGCGCACGAGTCGGACCGGCTGCCCGGCGCGCCCAGCCGCTGGTCGGGCAAGAAGGACCTGTCCTGGGTGCCGCTGCGCCCGGAGCGGGTCGCCGAGGTGGCCTACGACCACATGGAGAACGGGGCGCGTTTCAGGCACACGGCCCGGTTCCGCCGGTGGCGCCCGGACCGCACGCCCGAGAGCTGCACGTACGCCCAGCTGGAGGAACCGGTGAGCTATGACCTTGCGGAGATCCTCGGCCCGCCGGCGTGACTCAGGGCTGCATCAGCACCTTGACGGCGCCGTCCTGCTTGCGCTGGAACATGTCGTAGGCGTGCGGGGCGTCGGTCAGCGGCAGGTGGTGGGTGGCGAAGTCGTCCACGCCGAGCGGGTCCTCGTCGGTGAGGTACGGGACGATCTCGTCGCTCCAGCGGCGGACGTTGGCCTGGCCCATCCGCATCTGGATCTGCTTGTCGAACAGCGTGAGCATCGGCAGCGGGTCGGCCATACCGCCGTAGACCCCGCTGAGCGAGATGGTGCCGCCGCGGCGGACCAGTTCGATGGCGGTGTGCAGGGCGGCGAGCCGGTCGACGCTGAAGCGCTCGGCGAGCGGGCCGCTCAGCTTCCTCGGCAGCAGGGCGGAGGCGTTCTGCACCATGCGCGCGGCGGCGCTGCCGTGGGCCTCGGTGCCGACCGCGTCGATCACGGCGTCCGGGCCGCGTCCGTCCGTCTGGTCGCGGATCGCCTGGACCAGCTCCTTCTCGCTGTCGAAGCTCCTGAGGTCGAACGTCTCCACGCCCCGGGCGCGGGCCCGGCGCAGCCGCTCGCTCACCAGGTCCACGCCGAACACCCGGCCGGCGCCGCGCACCTGGGCGACCCGGCAGGCCATGTCGCCGATCGGGCCGAGGCCGAGCACGGCGACGCTGCCGCCCTTCGGGACGTCCGCGTAGACGACCGCCTGCCAGGCGGTGGGCAGGACGTCGGAGAGGTAGACGAAGCGGTCGTCGGCCGGGCCATGCGGGATCTTGATCGGGCCGAACTGCGCCTGCGGGACCCGCAGATACTCGGCCTGGGCGCCCGGTACCGCGCCGTACAGCCGGGTGTAGCCGAACAGGGCGGCTCCCATGCCCTCGCTGGTGACCTGGGTGGTCTCGCACTGGGTGGGCAGTCCGGTCAGACACATCCAGCAGTCGCCGCAGGCGATCTGGAACGGCACCACGACCCGGTCGCCGACCGAGAGGTCGGGCACCCCGGCCCCCACCTCCTCGACGATGCCGATGGGCTCGTGGCCGAGAATGTCGCCCGGGGTCATGAACGGCGTGAGCACCTCGTAGAGGTGCAGGTCGGACCCGCACAACCCGCTGGAGGTGACGCGGATGACGGCGTCGGTCGGCTTCTCGATCCTCGGGTCGGGCACGGTCTCCACCCGCACGTCCCGCTTGCCCTGCCAGGTCACTGCCTTCATGACGCGCACTCCCTCTGCCGAGTCGGCTGTCCGGTGCCGGGGTGGCGCCCGAGTACCCGGGCGCCCGGCACCGAACCACTGACGGGGGCCGATCGGCCCAGCCGACGCGCGCAAGCGGATACGAACGGGTATAGCGACCGATGAACGTACAAGCACACCATCCCTGACACGAGAAGCGGTGGCCACGGTGGGCATGAGACGCAGGGCGCGCAGACCGCGCGCCGCAACGACGGTGGCACTGCTGGCCGCCACCCTGACGGCCTCGCTGGCGGCGGGCTGCACGGGACACGGCGGCGCGTCCGACGACGGACGCGGACAGCTGCGGACCCCGGCCCCGAGCCCGTCCACCGGTACCGCCGACACCGGCCCGAGCCCGAGCGCCTCCCCCCGGACCGGTTCCGTGCTCGCCGTGAAGATCGACAACGCGCCCGACGCCCGGCCGCAGACCGGCCTGGACGCGGCGGACGTGGTGTACGCCGAACAGGTCGAGGGCGGCCTCAGCCGCCTCATGGCGGTCTACGCGACCCGGTTCCCGAAGGCCGTGGGGCCGGTGCGCAGCGCGCGGGAGTCCGACCTGGAGCTGTTGCGCCAGTTCGACCGGCCCACGCTCGCCTTCTCCGGGGCACAGCACAAACTGCTGCCGCTCATCGACAAGGCGTCCCTGCGGGCGGTGCCGCCCGAGCTGGCCGGCGACGCCTACTACCGCGGCTCCGGCAAGGCAGCGCCGCACAACCTGTATCTGCGCCCCACCCGGCTCGCGCCCTCGGCACCGGGTGCCGACGCGCTGACCACCGGCTTCCACTACGGTGCCGCGCCCGCGGGCGGCACACCGCAGACCTCGCGCACCGTCCGCTACCCGGCGGCCCGTTTCACCTTCACCTGGTCCGGCGACCGCGGGCGCTGGCAGGTGTCCATGGACGGCACCCGCGCCGTGAGCCCGGACGGCAGGCCGGTCGCGCCCGCGACGGTCGTCGTGCAGTACGTGCAGGTGCGCAGGTCGGCCTTCCACGACTTCCTCGGCAACAACACGCCGTACACGCAGACGGTGGGCACCGGGAAGGCGACCGTGCTGCGCGACGGGCGGGCCTACGACGCCGACTGGTCGCGCCGACGGGCCGTCGACGGTACGGAGTTCACCGCCCCGGACGGCACGCCGCTGAACTTCGCGCCGGGCCAGGTGTGGGTGCTGTTCGCGAAGGCCCCCTGACGCCGGCCGCGAGCCGCCCTCCGGGACGGGGCGCCCCCACGGTCACGTGGCCGCTCGTCCCGCCCGCCGTCGCGTCACGGTCGCGCGCGCCTCACGGGCGTGTGGCCGTGGCGGGCTCCGTCGGGTTGCGCAGCCCCTCGGCCGCGTCCGAGACGCGTTGGATGAGGTCGAGGAACTGGGCCTGTTCCGCTCCGGAGAGGGGGGCGAGGAAGACCTGGTTCATCCGGGCCGTGCGCACGGTCAGCTTGCGGTGGGTGCGCGTGCCTTCCTCGGTCAGGCGCAGCAGGAAGCGGCGGCCGTCCTGCGGGTCGCGGACCTTGTCGAGCAGTCCGCGCCGGCCGAGCCGGCTGATCACCTCGGCGATGGTGGACCGGTCGAGCCCCACCCGCTCCCCCACCGTGCGCTGGTCGAGGCCCGGTTCCGCGACGAGCGCGTTGAGGACCGCGAACTGCGGCGAGGTGATCTCCTCGGAGACCATGGCGTTCCAGAGGAGGTAGTGCGCCTGTTGCAGCCGCCGGGCCAGGTGCCCGGGGTGGCTGCTGAGGTCCACGGCGGCCATGAGCGCTCCCGATACTCGTCCGCGTCTCCGCGCTGTGCTGTCGTACTTTCGTTGGTGCACTGAAGGATACCCGGCGGGAACGACACTGTCTCGGCCCTGTCCCGCCCGCTGACCTCATGCGACTCAAGGGTCTTGACGCCGGTCCGGTCCGATGGCAGCGTGAGGGAAACGTCACCGAAATACTCAGTGCCCTGACTAATTCTGGAGCGGGCGCTCGGACGGGATGGGGCTTCACTGATGGACAAGGTCGTGGCCGACGCCCTGGAGGCGGTGGCCGACGTGCCGGACGGCGCGACACTCGCCGTCGGCGGATTCGGGCTGAGCGGTGTGCCGAACGTGCTGATCCAGGCGCTGTACGAGCGTGGGGTCGGCGGTCTCGGCGTGGTCTCCAACAACTGCGGCGCGATGGAGTCGGGGCTCGCGGTGCTGCTGGCGGCCGGGCGGATCGCCCGGGTGACCGGCTCCTACATCGGCGCCAACAAGGAGTTCGCCCGGCAGTACCTGGCCGGGGAGCTGGAGGTGGAGATGATCCCGCAGGGCACGCTGGCCGAGCGGCTGCGGGCCGGCGGGGCCGGCATCCCCGCCTTCTACACGCCCGCCGGCGTGGGCACCCAGGTCGCCGACGGCGGACTGCCCTGGCGCTACGACGGCTCCGGCGGGGTCGCGCTGGCCTCACCGGCGAAGGAGGTGCGGGAGTTCGACGGCGGCGAGTACGTGCTGGAGCGCGGCATCCGCACCGACTTCGCGCTGGTCCGCGCGGCGCGGGGCGACCGGCACGGCAACCTCGTCTTCAACCGGTCGACCCGCAACTTCAACCCGCTCGCGGCCATGGCCGGCCGGATCACGATCGCGGAGGTGGAGGAGCTGGTGGAGCCCGGCGAGATCGATCCGGACGCCGTGCATCTGCCGGGCATCTTCGTGCAGCGCGTGCTGGCGCTGACGCCGGAGCAGGCGGCGGACAAGAAGATCGAGCGGCGGACGGTCTCGGCGCCCGCGGCAGGGGAAGCGGTGAGCGGCTGATGGCCTGGACCCGTGAGCAGATGGCCGCGCGCGCGGCCCGCGAACTTCAGGACGGGCAGTACGTCAACCTGGGCATCGGGCTGCCGACGCTGATCCCCAACCACCTCCCGCCGGGCGTCGAGGTGGTCCTGGAGTCGGAGAACGGCATCCTGGGCACCGGCCCCTACCCGACACAGGAGCAGGTCGACCCCGATCTGATCAACGCGGGCAAGGAGACGGTGACGGTCCTGCCGGGCGCGTCCTTCTTCGACTCGGCGCTGTCCTTCTCGATGATCCGCGGCGGGCACATCGACGTGGCCGTGCTCGGCGCCATGCAGGTGTCGGCCGGGGGCGACCTGGCGAACTGGGCCGTTCCCGGGAAGATGATCACCGGTATCGGCGGGGCGATGGACCTGGTGCACGGCGCCCGCACCGTCATCGTGGTGATGACCCACACCGCCAAGGACGGCAGCCCCAAGATCCTCCAGGAGTGCGCGCTGCCGCTCACCGGCAGGGCCTGTGTGAACCGGATCATCACCGACCTGGGGGTTCTCGACGTGACGGACGAGGGCCTGGTCCTGGTCGAGACCGCGCCGGGCGTCACGGCCGAGGAGGTCGCCGCCCTGACCGACGCCAAGCTGACCGTCGCTCAGGAGCTGCTGTGAGCGCCCTGAACACCGTGTACGTCCTCGACGCCGTCCGCACCCCGGTCGGCCGCTACAACGGCGCCCTCGCGGGTGTGCGCCCCGACGACCTCGCCGCCCACGCGATCCGTGAACTCCTCGCTCGTACACCGGAGTTGGATCCGTCCCGGATCGAGGACGTCTACTTCGGCAATGCGAACGGCGCCGGCGAGGAGAACCGGAACGTCGGCCGCATGGCCGGGCTGCTGGCCGGTCTGCCGGTCTCCGTGCCGGGCGTGACCGTCAACCGGCTGTGCGCCTCCGGGCTGGAGGCCGTCATCCAGGCGGCCCGCGCCATCGCGGTCGGGGACGCCTCGATCGCCGTCGCGGGCGGTGTGGAGTCCATGACCCGCGCCCCCTACGTCCTGCCCAAGAGCGAGCGGCCCTTCCCGGCCGGACACGCCGAGCTGTACTCGACCACGCTGGGCTGGCGCATGGTGAACCCGGCGATGGAACCGCAGTGGACGATCCCGCTGGGCGAGTCTGCGGAACTCATCGCCGACAAGCACGGGATCAGCCGCGAGCAGCAGGACGAGTTCGCTCTCGGCAGCCACCGAAAGGCCGCCGCGGCCCAGGAGTCGGGCCTCTTCGACGCCGAACTCGCCCCCGTGGCCGTCCCGCGGCGCAAGGGCGGCCCGGTCGCCTTCACCGCCGACGAGTCGGTCCGCCCGGACGCCTCGCTCGCGGCGATGGCCCGGCTCGAGCCGTCCTTCCGCACCGAGGGCGGGACCGTCACCGCCGGGAACGCCTCCCCGCTGAACGACGGCGCCGCCGCCCTGCTGCTCGTCGGCGAAGCGGGCCTGAAGGCCACCGGCCGCACGCCGCTCGCCCGGATCAGCGCCACCGGCGTCTCCGCCATCGCGCCGCATCACTTCGGGCTCGCGCCGGTCGAAGCCGTCAACCGGGCGCTCACGAAGGCGGGCAGGGGGTTCGGCGACCTGTCCGTGCTGGAGCTCAACGAGGCGTTCGCCGCGCAGGTCCTCGGCTGTGTGGCGGAGTGGCCGGAGTTCGACCCGGCGATCCTCAACCCGCAGGGCGGAGCCATCGCCCTCGGCCATCCGCTCGGCGCGTCCGGCGCCCGGCTCGCCGGCACCGTCGCCCACCAGCTCGCCCGCAGGGGCGGTGGCACCGGTGTCGCCACCCTCTGCGTCGGCGTCGGCCAGGGCCTCGCCCTGGTCCTCGAACGGTAGGAACACCATGGAACTCACCCAGCGGGACATCGACCAGGAGATCGCGGCCGAGCACGCCGCGTACGAGAAGCGGGTCGCCGACGGCGCGCCCGTCGAGCACCACCCCCGCCGCGACTACGCGCCGTACCGCTCCTCGCTGCTGCGCCATCCCCGGCAGCCGCCGGTCGCCATCGACGTCAGCAGGGACCCGGAGCTGGTCGAGCTGGCCTCGCCCGCCTTCGGCGAGCGGGACATCACCGAGATCGACAACGACCTCACCCGGCACCACACCGGTCAGCCGATCGGCGAACGCATCACCGTCTCCGGCCGCGTCCTGGACCGCGGCGGGCGTCCGGTGCGCGGGCAGCTGGTCGAGATCTGGCAGGCCAACTCGGCCGGCCGCTACGCCCACCAGCGGGAACAGCACGACGCCCCGCTGGACCCCCACTTCACCGGAGTGGGCCGCACGCTCACCGACGGCGACGGCTTCTACCGCTTCACCACCGTGCAGCCCGGGCCCTACCCGTGGCGCAACCACGTCAACGCCTGGCGGCCCGCGCACATCCACTTCTCGCTGTTCGGCTCGGCGTTCACCCAGCGGCTCGTGACCCAGATGTACTTCCCGAACGACCCGCTCTTCCCCTACGACCCCATCCTGCAGTCCGTGACGGACGACGCGGCCCGCCGACGCCTGGTCGCCACCTACGACCACAGCCTGTCCGTGCCCGAGTTCTCGCTGGGCTACCACTGGGACATCGTGCTCGACGGCCCGTCCGCCACCTGGCTCGAAGAAGGACGCTGACCCGCCATGACGAAGATCGACACGAGCAGCCCGGAGAACGTGCTGCCCACCCCGTCGCACACGGTCGGCCCCTTCTACGGCTACGCGCTGCCCTTCCCGGGCGGCGGGGACATCGCGCCCGTCGGCCACCCGGACACCATCACCGTGCAGGGACACGTGTACGACGGCGCGGGCCGGCCGCTGCCGGACGCCTTCGTGGAGCTGTGGGGTCCGGACCCGGACGGCAACCTGCCGACGACCGACGGCTCCATACGGCGCGACCCGGCGACCGGCGGCTACCTCGGCCGCAACGGCGTGGAGTTCACCGGCTGGGGCCGGATCCAGACCGACGCCGACGGCCACTGGTACGCCCGGACCCTGCGGCCCGGCGCGCGCGGGCACAGTGCGCCCCACCTGAGCCTGTGCGTGTTCGCGCGCGGGCTGCTCACGCACCTCTTCACCCGGATCTACCTGCCGGGCGACGAGGCCGCCCTGGCCGCGGACCCGCTGCTGTCCCGGCTGGACGAGGCGCGACGCGGCACGCTGATCGCCGGGGACGGGGACCACGGCACGTACCGTTTCGACATCCGCCTTCAGGGCGAAGGTGAAACGGTCTTCCTGGAGTTCCAGTGACACCCTCTGCCGACCCCCACGCTCCCGCGAACCGGAACCCGACCCCGGACCCCGGCAACGGTCCGGAGGACACCGGCCTGCTCGCCCCCGGCTGGACCGGTTCCCCGGCGGCGGCCGCGACCGGCGACACCGCCTATCTGCGGGCCCTGCTCGACGCGGAGGTCGCGCTGACCCGGGCCCAGGCCGGCCTTGGCCTGGCTCCGGCCGGGGCGGCGAGGGCGGTGACCGAGGCGGCCGACCCGGACCGCTTCGACGCACCGTCCCTCGCCGAACGGGCCCGCGCCGGCGGCAACCCGGTGATCCCCCTGGTCGCCGACCTGACCCGGGCGGTGGGCGAGGAGTACGGCCCGTACGTCCACCGGGGCGCGACCAGCCAGGACATCATGGACACCGCGACGATGCTGGTCGCCCGGCGCGCCCTGGCCCCCGTCCTCGCCGACCTCGGCCGGACCGAACGGGCGCTGGCCGGGCTGGCCGCCGAACACCGGGACACGGTGCTGCCGGGGCGGACGCTCACCCAGCACGCCGTACCGACGACGTTCGGGCTCAAGGCGGCCGGCTGGCGGTCGCTGGCGCTGGACGCACGGGACCGGGTGGGCACCGTACGGCAGTCGCTGCCGGCCCAACTGGGCGGTGCGGCCGGGACGCTGGCGGCCTTCGGGGCGTACGGCGCCCCCGAGCCGGCCCTGCTGCCCCCCGCCTACGCCCGTGAACTCGGCCTGCGGGCAGCCGATCTGCCCTGGCACACCCTGCGCACCCCGATCGCCGACCTCGCGGGGTGCCTGGCGTTCACGGCGGGCGCCCTGGGCAAGATCGCGGCCGACGTGCTGACCCTGTCCCGCACCGAGATCGCCGAGGTCGCGGAGGGCAGCGGCGGCGGGTCGTCGGCCATGCCGCACAAGGCGAACCCGGTTCGGGCCACCCTCATCGCCGCCGCGGCCCGGCGCGCACCGCAGCTCGCGGCGACCCTCTACGCGGCGCTGGTCGCGGAGGACGAGCGGCCGGCCGGGGCCTGGCACGCCGAATGGGAACCGCTGCGGGACCTGCTGCGGCTGGCCGGCGGAGCGGCCCGGGACGCCGCCGAACTCACCGAGGGCCTGCGGATCCGTCCGGACGTCATGCGGGAACACCTCGCGCTCACCCACGGGTTGATCGTGTCCGAACGGCTGTCTGCGGAACTGGCCGGCCCGCTGGGCCGCGACCGCGCGAAGTCGCTGCTCACCGAACTCGCCCGGCGCGCCTACACCGAGGACCGCCCGCTCGCCGAACTACTGGCCGAGCGACCGGAGTTGCGGGATGTCGACCTCACCGCAACCACCGACCCGGCCCACTACACCGGCTGCGCCGGCATGCTCACCGACCGTGCTCTGGAGCGACGTTGACCGACACCCTCCTCAACCACCGCGTGGAAGGCCCTGCTTCCGCTCCCCCACTGCTCCTGGGCCCCTCACTGGGCACCTCGTACGCCCTGTGGGACGCGGTGGCGCCGGAACTGTCCGTGACCCACCGGGTGGTCCGCTGGGACCTGCCCGGGCACGGCGGTTCACCGGCCGGCGCGATCGGTCCCGGGGCCACCGTCGCGGATCTGGCCGCGCTGGTCCTCGCTCTCGCCGACGCGCTGGGCGTCGAGCGGTTCGCGTACGCCGGGGTCTCGCTCGGCGGGGCGGTCGGACTGGAGCTGGCCGTGCACCACCCCGAGCGGCTGTCCTCGCTGGCCGTGATCTGCTCGTCCGCCCACTTCAACGGCGCGAAGCCGTGGGAGGAACGGGCCGCGCAGGTACGGCGGGAGGGGCTGGCGCAGCTCGCCGGGAGCGCCGACGCCCGCTGGTTCACCCCCGGGTTCACCGTGCCCCGGCTGGTCCGGGACCAGCGCGACGCCGACCCCGACGCGTACGCCGCGTGCTGCGACGCGCTGGCCGCCTTCGACCTGCGCGACCGGCTCGCGGAGATCACCGCCCCCACGCTGCTGGTCGCCGGCCGCGAGGACCGGGCGACACCGCCGCCGCATCTGCGGGAGATCGCGGACGCGGTGCCGGACGCCACGCTCGTGGAGCTGCCGGGGGCCGCGCATCTGGCGCCGGCGCAGCGCCCCGAGGCCGTACTCACCGCGCTGCGCGCCCACTTCGGCACCGACGCCCCGCGAGGCATGACGGTACGGCGTGAGGTGCTGGGCGACGCGCACGTGGACCGGGCGCAGTCCCGGCAGACCCCGTTCACCGCCCGCTTCCAGGACTTCATCTCGCGCTACGCCTGGGGTGAGATCTGGACCGACCCCACCCTCAGCCGCCGCGAGCGCAGCATGATCACCCTCACGGCGCTGGTCGCGCACGGCCACTACGACGAACTGGCCATGCATGTGCGGGCGGCGCGGCGCAACGGGCTCACGCCCGACGAGATCGGTGCCGTACTGCTGCAGACGGCCGTGTACTGCGGGGTTCCGGCGGCCAACTCGGCGTTCGCGACGGCGCAGCGGGTGCTCGCCGAGGAGGAGAGGGCGGAAGAGGAGCGGGAGGCCGGGGAAGCGGACGGCACGGCGAGGTGAGCTCGCGGGTGACACCCGACGGGCGCCGGCCGGGTCACCGCAGTCCGCGGCCCTGCTCCAGCACCTTCCTCGCCTGGGCCACCAGGCCGTCCGCACCGCACGAACGGGCCAGCGCAAGGCCCCGGTTGAGCTCGGACGTCGAGCGGGCGGCGATGCCGTACTCGACGCGGGCCGCCGCGTGTTCGTACTGGCAGGGCGAGGCCTCCAGGTAGGCGACCGCCTGGGCGGCCAGCCGGACCGCGCGCTGACCGGTCTCCAGGGCGGCGGCGCAGCGCAGGGCCTCACCGATCGCCGTGTCGGTGCCGAAGCGCTCGGCGTCCCGGCGGGCGTCGGCGGCGAGCTGCGCGGCCCGCGGCGGGTCCTCCGTGGCGAGGGCGCGGGCGAGGTCCACGGCCCAGGGGACGAGGACCGGGTTGTGGTGGCCGCGCACGGCCGCCGCCTTTTCGGCGGCCTCCAGTTCGTTGACGCCGTCCTTGGTGCGCCCGACGGCCAGCAGGAGCCGGCCCCGCACGGACCGCGGGTCGGGCAGCACGATCGTCGACGGGTACGGCGGCGCGAAGCCGTACTGCTCGGCGATCGCCCACGCCTCGCCGACATGACCGCGGGCGAGCAGGGTGTCGACCAGGTTGCAGGTCGCCGACCAGTACAGCGGCAGGCCGCGGCCCACGCGTTCGGCGAGCCGCAGCGACTCGCGCAGCGAGGTCTCCGCCTCCCGCAGCCGGCCGCGCCTGCGGTGGCCGAGCCCGACGTAGGCGTGGGCCAGGGCGAGGTGGCCGCCGCTCCAGCCGGCCGTCTCGTAGGCGCGCAGGCCCTCCGTGTAGAGGGCTTCGGCGCGGTCGAGCCGGTCGGTGTAGGCGTACGCGTTGGCCAGCATCAGCAGGAGTTCGATGCCCCACTCGGTGTCGGTCCAGCCGAGTCCGGGGGCGAGGCGGCCGTTGACGAGGGCGCGGTCGGAGAGTTCGACGACCTCCTCGGCGTTCTCGCCGCGGGTCATGGCGTCGAAGCCGCGCAGGATCAGCAGGGCACGCTCGGAGTTGTCGCGGCCGGTGCAGGTGCGGGCGAGTTCGGCGAGGCGCTCGGAGCGGCCCGGCGAGGTGGTCTCCCCGGCGTGCAGGCCCTCCCACATGTACTGCACGGCCTGGAGCCGCATCCGGGCCGGGCCGGGTTCGTGCCGGGCGGCCTCCGCCTCGACCGTGCGGACGGCCTCCTCCAACTGGTCGTTGTGGAGCAGGGCCTGGGAGAGGCGGAAGACGGCGTCCACGCGCATGGCGCCGTCGAGGCCCGGCATGGCGAGGGCGGTCCGCAGATGACCGATGGTCCGGGCGGGCGCGGTCAGCAGGGTGGCGCAGCCGAGTTCGAAGAGGACGATCGCGTGGACCTCGGGGCGCGGCGGCTCCAGCAGGGCGCGTTCCAGGCAGCGGCGGGCGGCGTCGGGGGCACCGACGGCGAGGTGTTCGCGGGCTGCCTCGCGCAGTTGCTGGACGAGTTCCTCGTCGTCGTCCGGGTGCACCTGGAGGAGGTGGCGGGAGGCGGCCGCGGCGCCGAGCCCGGAGTCGGTGACGACCTGGGCGGCGATGCCGTGCATGGCGGTGCGCAGGGCGTCGGGGATGGAGTCGTAGACGGCGGTGGCGATCAGCGGGTGGACGAACTCCAGGTCGCCCTCCTCGGCGGGGCCGTGCGCCGGGTCGGGATGGGTCAGGATGCGGGCGGAGCGCAGGAGTTCGGCGCAGCGCACCGCCTCGTCGCGGCCCAGGGTGGCGAGGCGGGCCACCAGGCCGACGGAGATGCCGGTGCCGAGGATGGCGGCCGCCCAGGCGAACCGGGTGGCGTCTATGCCGAGTTCCTCCAGGCGGGCGACGAGGCCGCCGCCGCGGGCGGAGCGGTTCAGCTCGCGCAGTTCGGCCGCCGACGACTCGGCCGGTTCCAGTTCGCTGTCGCGGACCTTCGCGAGGAGTTCGACCGTCTCGTAAGGGTTGCCGCCGGTGACGGCCCAGACCTCGCGGCAGAACGGGGCGTCGGCGTGTCCGCCCAGGGTGGCGCGGGTGAGGCCGGCGGTCGCCTCCGGGGTCAGGGCGTTCAGGGTGGCGACGGGGCGGCCCGCGGCGGCGGCGACCGCTTCGAGCAGCCGGGCGCTCTCCCCGGACACCTCTCCGGGCCGGCGGGCCACCACGACGAGGACGGACAGGTCGTCCAGGCGTTCCGCGAAGGCGGCCAGCCAGCGCAGGGTCTCCTGGTCGGCCCAGTGCGCGTCGTCCACCAACAGGACCAGTGGCCAGTCGCGTTCGGCGAGCCGGCGGACCGCGGCGACCAGGCCGTCGCACACGCCCTGCGGGTCGGCCTGCCGCTCACCGGGGTCCGCGATGCCGAGGGCGGGGCCGGCGATGTCGTACCAGTCGCCGAGGTAGTCGCGGGCCTCCTCGGGCAGCAGCGACACGAGCGCCGGCTGCAGCAACTGCCGTACGACGTTGAAGGGGACGGACCTGAGGGTCTCGCCGCCGCGCGCCGACCACACGGTGCAGCCACGGAGTTCGGCGATGCGGCGGGTCTCGGCGAGCAGGGCGGTCTTGCCGAAGCCCGCCTCGGCCCTGATCACCAGGAGGCTGCCCGTGGAGGAACGGTCCGCGCACAGGGCGTCCACCGCGCGCTCCACGGCGGCGACCTCCTCGTCGCGCTCCCACAGGGACCCCGGGGCGGCCGCCATGGACCCTGCCTCGCTCATCCCGCCATCTCCCCAAGTCGGCCCGGACGACGTCCAGACCTTGAGCGTAGTCGCCCGACCGCGGAAGTGGAGACCGCTCCGGCCACCTGTTGCCGTCAGGGGTGACTTCGGGTACGGCGGGGGGACGCCGGGGCGCGGCGACCGGCGGCGTGTGGACTGACTGTCAGTCAAATGACTTGATTTGACGGCGACTTGATGTGCCTTTTGGACGGACATGAGGTGTTGGGGTTCGGGGTGCGGGATGGGTCCGGGAGCCGGCCGGGGCCGCCGGGCCGGACGAGGACGACACGGTCCGGGGTGATCGACTTCGGGCGGCGCGCGACACGGTGATCACCTGGGCGCCACCGGCCGGCAGGACCCCGCGGGGCGCCGGCCGCATCCGGCTGTGCCGCGGCGGCCGGCCCCCTGCCGCGAGGCGACGGCCCGCTCCGCCGGGCCCCGGGGCGAGCCGCCACCGGGCGCAGGGCCTCGGAACCCGAACCCGCCAGGGGTGGCCCGCCCGGAAGATTCCCCGGATACGGGCGGCCCCTCTCATCCCTCTTTCACCCGCGCCTCATACGGTGGGGGCATGACGCAGGCGACTCCCCCCGGGTGGTACCCCGATCCCGGGCAGACAAGTGACGGTCCCGCCACCGAGCGCTGGTGGGACGGCAAGGCATGGTCGGACCAGACCCGTCCCGCGGGATCGGCGGCCGCATGGGGTCCGCCGACGCTGCCGCCGGCCGCCGGGGGGCAGCCGGCGTACCCGGCGTACTCCACCGGGCCGTATCCCGCCGGGCCGGCCCCCGCCGGTTCGCGGCGCGGTCTGCGCACCGGCACAGCCGTGGCGGTGGCCGTGGCCGTCCTCGCGAGCATCGGGGTCGGCGTGTACGTGCTGTCCGAGGACGACGGCGGGGGCGGCGGCACCGCCTCGCAGCAGGGCCCGGACGGACAGGGCGGCCCCGGCGGCGGACAGGGCGGCCCCTTCGGCGGCTCCGGAGGTACGGGCGGGTCCGGTGGCTCCGGGGGTTCCGGCGGCGCGTCCCCGTCCCCCTCCCCCGACCAGTCCCAGGCGCCGAAGATCAAGAGCGGTTCGGTGACCGACCCGGTCGACGGGATCAGCATCCCGATACCCGACGGCTGGTACGGCCAGCAGATGTCGGTGGGCGCCCAGATCACGTCCGAGAGCACCTACAAGTGCCCCGGCGACACCTCCAAGTCCTGCACCAAGGGCGGCGCCTACTCGGCGCCCGCGGTGGCGCTCGGCAGCAAGGGCAGCACGGCCGAGGCGGTCGCGAAGGCGGACATCGCCGCGAACGCGAAGGAGTCCTACGGCGGCACCACGTACGGCTCGATCACCTCGCACGACGTCCTGGCGTCGAAGGCGGTGACGGTGGCCGGGCAGAAGGGCTACCTGGTGCGCTGGAAGGCCGCGACGAGCAAGGGCTCGGACGGTTACGTCCAGTCGCTCGCCTTCCCCGCCCCGGCGAACCCGCAGCAGATCGTCGTCGTCCGCTTCGGTGTCGACGTCGGCCAGAAGCAGTCCGTGATCGACGACGTCACCAAGGGCATCCAGGTGTCGACCGGCGGCGGCTCCGGCCAGAAGGTCTGACCGCCCGGCACACCGGTCGGCCGGGTGGGGCGCCTCTCCGCTCAAGAGGAACCCCACCCGGCCGGGGGGTGCGCGCCGCCCCCGTCCCCACGGTGCGGCGCGAGCAGGCCACCGTCCAGTCATCCCGTGGACGGCGGCCTGGGTCTCAGGGGGTGTCCGGGGCCGGTGCGCCGGACAGGCCGAGAGCCGGCAGTACGGCGGCCTCGACGAACCGCGCCACGTAGTCCGGGTCGGCGTACTTGCCCTCCAGGACGGGCCGCACGCGCAGGATGCCGAACATCTGCGCCGGGATGTACTCCAGCGCCGGGTTGTCGGCGGGCACCTCGCCCCGCTCGACCCCGCGGCGCAGGACCTCCTTGAGCGCGGCGATCTCCGGCCAGACGAGCGCCTCACGCAGCGCCTGCGCGAGTTCCCGGTCCTGGGTGACGGCGTGCCCGAGCGCCTCGATCAGCTTGCTGTCCTTGCCCGACCACTGCCCCACGGCCCGCGCGGCCTGGCGCAGGTCCTCGGCGAGCGAGCCGGTGTCGATGTCGGCGAGGGGCACCCGGCGGCTGGCGCGCAGGGCAGCCGCGACGAACTGCGGCTTGCTCTTCCACTGCCGGTAGAGCGTGGACTTGCTGCACCGGGTGCTGGAGGCGATGCCCTCCATCGTGAAGGAGTCGTAGCCGCATTCACGGATCTGTTCGAGCACGGCGTCGAAGAACTCCCGTTCACGCTCCGGCGTGATCTTGGAGCGGCGCGTGGCGGCGGCCATGTCCGGTCCGTCCGCGGCCTGCGACGTCATGGGCTCTGCTCCTCACATGTGTCCGGACTCGGGTCCCACGGCCCCGGGGGGCCGCCTCCCAGTGTGTCGCACTTCGGCGATGTGAACTACGTCTATCGATACGCCAGTGTACCGGTACCCGATCGTATCGGTACACTGGCGTATCGGTACGCTGACGTACCGATGAGTTCGGGTGGCCCGCCGGGTCACCAGCACAGCCAGCGGCACCACACGCACCAGCGTCAGTGAAAGTGAAGGGGTCGGGAGATGCATGCCCGCACCGAGCCTGCAGAAGCGGAAACGGGCGCGATAGCGCGACCGCCGCTCGTCCGTGAGCTCCTGCTCGTCGCAGGACTCTTCCTCGTCTACAAGTTCGGCCGGCAGCTGGCGGCGGGGCACACCGCCGAGGCGTTCCGCAACGCGCACCGCGTGTGGGACCTCGAACGCGCCGTCCGTCTGCCCGGCGAGGGCTCGGTGCAGTCCCTGCTGCTGCACGGCGACACGTTCGCGCACGTGGCGAACACCTACTACGCGACCGTCCACTTCCCGGCCACCGTCGCGTTCCTGGTCTGGCTCTACCTGCGGCGCCCGGCGCACTACGTCTGGGCCCGCCGGATCCTCGCGGCCCTCACCTCCGCCGCCCTGGTGCTGCACCTCCTCTTCCCGCTCGCCCCGCCGCGGATGCTCGCGGTGACCGGCCTGGTGGACACCGCGCGGGTGTACGGCCCCTCGGTCTACGGGCCGCCGCGCACCGACCACCTCTCCAACCAGTTCGCCGCGATGCCCTCGCTGCACTTCGGCTGGGCCCTGATGGTGGCGATCGGCCTGATCGTGGCGACCCGCTCACGCCGGCGCTGGCTGTGGCTGCTGCATCCGCTGCTGACCCTGCTGGTGATCGTCGGCACGGCGAACCACTACTGGCTGGACGCGCTCGCGGCGACGGCCCTGCTGGGAATCGCCCTCGCGGTGATCCACCCGCCGCACCGGACGGCCACCACGGCCGGGCGCGCCCAGGACACCCTCGTACCGGCCGACAAGCCCGTCCTCGTGGGAGCGGCCCGATGAACGCCACCCTGACCGCCGTCGTCCTGTCCCTGTTCTCCGCCGTCGCCTACGCGGCCGCGGCCGTCGCCCAGGAGCGGCTGGCCTCGCGCAGCCCCGGCGAGGGCACCCTGCGGCTGCTGACCGCCGGCGCCTGGTGGTGGTCGGTCGCGCTGAACGCGTCCGCCGCGCTGCTGCACGTGGTGGCCCTCAGGTACGGGACGCTCACCGTGGTGCAGCCGCTGGGCGCGCTCACCCTGGTCGCGGCGGTGCCGCTGGGCGCGCGGATCGCGGGCCGCAAGGTCGCCGCGAACGAGTGGCGGGGCACGGCCTACACCCTCGCCGGACTTGCAGCGATCCTGGTCACCGCGTCCGGGGCGGCGCCCGACACCGTGCTGAGCGTTCCCGAGGCGCTGGCGGTCGCGGGAGCCACGGCCGCGCTGATCGGCACGCTGGCCCGGCCGGGCGCCCGGCCCGGACTGCGGCACGCGAGCGCGTCGGGCCTCGCCTCCGGGGTCGCCTCGGCGCTCACCCAGACCGTGACCGTCGCCGCGACCGACCGGACGGGTCCGCTGCTCAGCGTGCAGGTGGTGGGGGTGGCACTCCTCGTGGCGGCCTTCGCGGCCGGCGGACTGCTGCTGTCCCAGACGGCCTACCGCGGCGGTCTCGGTGCCCCGCTCGCGATGGTGACCCTGGCGAACCCGCTGGCCGCCGCGGTGATCGGGCTCTCCCTGCTGGGCGAACGGCTCCAGGGCGGTGCGGCGGGCGTGCTGCTGGCCCTGGCGGGAGCCGGGCTGGCGTCCTGGGGCGTGGTGCTGCTGTCGCGGACGGCTCCGGCCGAGACGGCCGCGCACGACGAGAGCGACGACGCCCTCGAGCACGCCGGGTACGCCGACGGCCACGAGGAGCACCCCGTGGCCGCGGTACTGGCGCTGGAGCCGGGCTCGGCCTCGGCCGAACCGGCGCTGCTGCCCCGGCAGTCGGAGCCGGGGCACCTCACCTCACTGTGACCGGGCTCAGCCGAGCCCTCGCGAGTCCTGCTTGAGAGCCGTGTCGACGGTCAGCGCCGTCGCCACGACCAGGCTCAGCAGCGGCTCGGGCAACTGGTAGTGGATCTGCAGGACATAGTTGTCCGCGGTGGTGAACATCGTCTTGGCGAGGCCCTCCCAGGTCTTGGTGATCCGGGCGACCTCGTTGTCCGCGTGGTCGACGATCGCGAAGTTCCAGGCCCGCCAGTTCTCCGCCTTGATGGCGCCGATCTGCTGACCGCCCGCGTTGATCGCGAAGTTGATCTTGCCGAAGACGTTCTTCTGGACGATCTCGCCGACCGGCTGCCCGTCCGGACGCGTCACGATCACCCGCGACTTGAATATCTTCCCCGGCCGGGTCAGCAGCAACTGCGGCTGTCCGTGGGCGTCGCGGATCTCCAGCTTGTGCGTCAGGAACTGGTCGATGCTGGAGAGGAAGCGCACGATCTTCTTCAGCAGGCTCTGCCCGACCTGGACGACCGAGCCGATCTGGTTGCCCGCCTGATCCATGACCTTGTACTCGTTGGTCAGCTCGATCAGCTTGGCCTTCTGGTTCACCACCAGCACCGGCTCGGTGAACAGGGTGCCGCCGCCGGGGCCGCTCGGCGCGACCCCGGCCTGCTGCTGCACCTGACGCCGCACGCGCGCGTCCGGGCCGGCCGACTGCTGCGGCATCTGCCCGACGGCCTGCTGGGCCTGGTTGGTGTTGTCGGTCCACTGCACGCCGTCCCAGTAACGGAGCGTCTGGGGCGCCCCGTGCGGGTCGGGGTACCAGCCTGCAGGTGTGTTCGATTGGGTGGTCACCGGGGCACACTACCCCGAGCCCACCGGTACCTGACCAGCCCCTGCGATACCCCGTTCATCAGGCTTTCACCCCACCTTTCAGCGGGCGGTGAGGGCCGGATCGCTCACCCCCGCACGGCCGTTCTCGACATGTCCGGCGAAACGCCGCAGGAACGCGGGGTCGGTGTCGCAGGTGACGGTCAGGTCGTACCAGCGCCGGCCGGCCGACAGGTCGACGGTGTGCCGGACGGTCCCACCGGCCCGCACGGTGAACGTCCTCGCGGAGCCGCCGTAGCCCTCGGCCACCCGCAGACGGGCCGTGCTCCTCCCCTTGTTGGTGAGGGTCAGCTCGATGTCGTCGCCCGCCCGGCGTGCGCTCACCTCGGGCCCGGCGGTCCTGTTCGGGCCCTTGAAGACCCGCAGGAAGCCGTTCGGACCGTGCACCGTCAGGTCGTACGAGCCACCGGAGTACGCCGAGTTCCAGGTGTCGGAGACGATCTGGCCGGCCCCCGTGGTGTAACTCCAGGGCCCGTCGGCGCGGTTGCCGGAGGTGACCAGGAACGCGGCGCCGGCCTTGGCGCCGGACGCGAAGGTGAGGGTGAACTTCCCGGCCGACGTGTCCGCCGAACCGTCCACGTTCGGGCTGTACTTGAGCGGGCGGGCCGGGCGCAGACCGCGTTCCTGCCGGGGCATGACGGGAGTGGCCGGCGGGGTGGGGACGTAGTCGGGGTGCCGGTCACCGTCCGGCGGCTCGTAGCCGTCGGTGTCGGGCAGCGCGACCGGCCCGGTGTCCCGGCGGGAGAAGTCGAAGGCCGCGGTGAGGTCGCCGCAGATCGCCCGCCGCCAGGGCGAGATGTTCGGCTCGTGCACGCCGAAGCGGCGCTCGACGAACCGGATGATCGAGGTGTGGTCGAGCGTCTCGGAGCAGACGTAACCGCCCTTGCTCCAGGGCGAGACGACGAGCATCGGCACCCGCTGGCCGAGGCCGTAGGGGCCGGCCGGGTGGCCGCCGCCGCCGGGGAACAGGTCCGGTCCGACGTCGACCGTCGACTTGCCCTGCGCGGCGGAGCCCGGCGGGAACGGCGGGACCAGGTGGTCGAAGAAGCCGTCGTTCTCGTCGTAGGTGATGAACAGAGCCGTCTTCGCCCACACCTCGGGGTCGGCGGTGAGCGTGTCGAGGACCTGCGAGATGTACCAGGCGCCGTAGTTCGCGGGCCAGTTGGGGTGCTCGGTGAACGCCTCGGGGGCGACGATCCAGGAGACCTGCGGCAGTGTGCCGCCCTTCACGTCGGCCCTCAGCCGGTCGAAGAAGCCCTCGCCCTTGCGGGCGTCGGTGCCGGTGCGGGCCTTGTCGTAGAGCGGGTCGCCGGGCTCGGCGCTGCGGTACTGGTCGAAGTACAGCAGCGAGTTGTCGCCGTAGTTGCCGCGGTAGGCGTCCGGAATCCAGCCCCAGGAGCCGTTCGCGTCGAGGCCGTCGCCGACGTCCTGGTAGATCTTCCAGGACACCCCGGCCTGCTCCAGCCGCTCCGGATAGGTCGTCCAGCCGTAGCCGGCCTCGTCGTTGCCGAGGACCGGGCCTCCGCCCTTGCCGTCGTTGCCGGTGTAGCCCGTCCACATGTAGTAGCGGTTGGGGTCGGTGGAGCCGATGAAGGAGCAGTGGTAGGCGTCGCAGATGGTGAAGGAGTCGGCGAGCGCGTAGTGGAACGGGATGTCGTCACGTGTCAGGTACGCCATCGTCGTGGAACCCTTCGAGGGCACCCACTTGTCGTACTTGCCCCCGTTGAAGGCGGCGTGGCCGTCGTTCCAGCTGTGCGGGAGGTCCTGGAGGAAGGCGAGCCCCAGGTCGTCGGCGTCGGGGTGGAAGGGCAGGACGTCCTTCGTGCCGTCGGACTGGTGCCAGACCGACTGGCCGTTCGCCTGGGTGACCGGGCGCGGGTCGCCGAACCCGCGGACGCCTCTCAGCGAGCCGAAGTAGTGGTCGAAGGAGCGGTTCTCCTGCATCAGGACGACGATGTGCTCGACGTCCTGGATCGTTCCCGAACGGTGGTTGGCCGGGAGCGCGGCGGCCCGCTGGATGCTGGCGGACAGCGCGGTGAACGCCGTGGTGGCGCCCGCGACTTGGAGGAATCGGCGCCGGTTGACGTCGGGCATGAGTGAGGTACCTCTCGCCTTGGGGGTGTGCTGACCCGGCTCCGGAGGGCCCGATCATGACGGGGTGCGCGCGCAAGGAGTGTTCCAGGACCACCGAACGGCAGGGAAGGGTGCGGTGGCGCACGCGTGAAGGTCGGCCGTACGTGCGGGGGCGGCCCGGCGCGACCGGGCGGGGGTACGGCGGGGTACCGGGGCGGCCGTCGCGGAGGTGGACGACGCGTGCCCGCACCCCCGACCCCGCACCCGCGTCCCGCCGTTCGGCACCCCCGACCCCGCACCCGCGTCCCACCGTTCGGCGCACCCGTCCCGATCCGCCTCCCGGACAGGCATCTTCGCGCCACGGATGGACGGGGCCTCCCGCCGCGCGGCGGACGCGACATCCCACCACGGGCGGGCCGGACCGGCGCGGAACCGGCAGGTCCGCCCGCGGTGCTTGACGCACGATTTGTCCTGCGAAGCCCTGGCTCTACGGGCCGCGGGGTGGGACCGTTGTCGCCACGATGATCGAACACGGGTCCGCCGAACAGACCTTCCGGCGGCCCGGCACGGCCCCGGACACGTCCGGCCGGGCACCGGCACCGCCCGCGGCGGCGTCTCCGGTTTTGTTCGACGAGGAGAAAGGTTCATCCCGTTGAGCTCCAGTATCCAGCCGACCGCCCAGGTCGACCAGACGGCGACCATCGGCGACGGGACGACGGTCTGGGACCTCGCCCAGATCCGGGAGGACGCCCGGCTGGGCAGCGGGTGCATCGTGGGCCGGGGGGCCTACGTCGGCCCGGGCGTGCGGATCGGCGACCACGTGAAGCTCCAGAACTACGCGCTGGTCTACGAACCCGCGGTGCTCGGCGACGGCGTGTTCGTCGGCCCGGCGGCGGTCCTCACCAACGACTACTTCCCCCGCTCGGTGGACCCGGAGGGCCGGCTGAAGCGGGGCGGCGACTGGAAGGCCGTGGCGGTGGAGGTCGCCGAAGGGGCGTCGCTGGGGGCCCGTTCGGTGTGTGTGGCGCCGGTCCGTGTCGGGCGCTGGGCGCTGGTCGCGGCGGGCGCCGTGGTGACCCGGGACGTACCGGACTTCGCGCTGGTGGCCGGAGTGCCCGCGCGCCGGATCGGCTGGGTGGGCCGGGCGGGGGTCCGGCTGGTCGAGCGGGAGGGCGAGCCGGGCGGCTGGGAGTGCCCGGAGACCGGCGCGCTGTTCGAGGAGAAGGACGGCGAACTCGTCGAGCGGGCCTGACTGCTGAATCCCAAAAACGCCAAACATCGAACATCTTCAGGCATAACATGTGCGCTAACGGTGCAGACCGTGCACAGTGAGCACACAATCCACTAGTACCCAGGGGGGGCCGGGTGGGGACAACTGTGCGCGAAGCGAGGAGTGACGACCGCTTAGGCGCCTGACGTCTGCTTTCCGCCATGTCGCAGTCCGCGACGTGGCGATCAGAAGTCTGTGCAAAAAAGGACCCACAGGGGGGTTGGTGTGCCCAAACCATGACCATTTCACGTCTGGCGGCGCTCGGTCGTGACGAGCCGCCGCTGCTCGAACTCGCCCGACGACTCCTCGCGGTGGCGGAGTCCGGGCTCGCGTCGATGCTGCTTCCCGGCGGTGAGACCTTCGCCTTCACCATGGCCGGACGGAGGGCGGCCGACGGTTCCTGGACCCTGGAACGCCGCGGGACCAGCATCCGGTACGCCGCCATCACCGTGCTGGGGGCCAGGTTCCTCCCGGAGGACCGCCAGCGCGCGGTACTCGGCGGGCGTACCGCCGAGGAGTTCGCGGGTCTGCTGGTCGAGTCGATGCCCGCGGTGACCAACCTCGGTGACGCGGCGCTCATCTCCTGGGCCGCGGCCGAGACCGCGCACCCCAAACTGTCCGACGCCCTCGCGCAGGTCGACCTCCTCGACGAGGAGGGCCGGCCGCAGTACACCGTCGAGGCGGCCTGGGTGCTCTCCGCGCTCGCGGCGGCCCGCGGCACGGTCGATGTGGAGAGACGTTTCACCGCAGCTCGCGACCGCCTGCTGCGGGCCCGCGTCGGAGACAGTCCCCTGTTCCCGCACGCCACCGGACCCGGCCTCGTGCCGCGGTACCGGGCACATGTGAGTTGCTTCGCCGACCAGACATACCCGATCCAGGCCCTGGCCCTCGCGCACGCCGGCGGCGACGGCGACCCCGAGGCGCTGGCCGCGTCCGAGGCGTGCGCCGCGCGCATCTGCGAACTCCAGGGCGACGGCGGGCAGTGGTGGTGGCACTACGACGCGCGCACCGGCGGTGTCGTGGAGGGCTACCCGGTCTACAGCGTGCACCAGCACGCGATGGCGCCGACCGCCCTGTTCGACCTCGCCGACGCCGGCGGCACCGACTACGGCGCGGCGATCCGCAAGGGCCTGCGCTGGATGACCGAGGTGCCCGAACTGGCCGCACGCCCCGGGACCCGGGAGCCGTTGATCCTGGACGAGCTCGGCGCCACCTGGCGCAAGGTCTACCGGGGCGACCCGAAGAAGGCCGTACGCGCCGCCCGGGGACTGGGCACGCGCCTGACCCCGAACCTCCGGCTGAAGTCCCTCGACCGGGTGTACCGCCCCGACTCCGTGGACCGCGAATGCCGGCCCTACGAGTTCGGCTGGATGCTCCACGCCTGGCAGGGGGGCCGGATATGACGAAACGTCAGGTGTTGTTCGGGGTCGAGCTGGACCCACTGACCATGGACGAGACCGTGCGGCACTGCCTGGACGCGGTGCGGGACGGCCGTCAGCTGGAGATCGGCGTGGTCAACGCCGCGAAGCTGGTGAACATGCGGCGCGACGAGCGGCTCGCCCGGGCCGTGGCCGGCTGCGACCTGGTGCTGGCCGACGGGCAGGCCGTGGTCTGGGCGGGCCGGGTGCTGCGCGCCCCGCTGCCGGAACGCGTGGCGGGCATCGACCTGTTCCTGCGGCTGCTGGCCGAGGCGGAGTCGGCGGGCATGTCGGTGTACTTCCTGGGGGCCCGGCAGGAGGTGCTGGAGCGGATGCTGGACCGCGTGGCCGAGCGTTTCCCCGGCCTGAAGGTGGCGGGCAGCCGCAACGGCTACTTCGACGACTCCCAGCAGGAGTCCGTGGCGGGCGCGATCGCCGACAGCGGCGCCCGGATGCTCTTCCTCGGCATGACCTCGCCGAAGAAGGAGATCTTCACCGCCGCCTACGGCGAACGCACCGGCGCCCGCGTGGTGCACGGGGTCGGCGGTTCCTTCGACATCCTGGCCGGGGTCACCAAGCGGGCCCCCGAGTCGTGGCAGCGGTGGGGGGTCGAGTGGCTCTACCGCGCGCTCCAGGAGCCGCGCCGGCTGGGCCGGCGCTATCTCACCACCAATGCCGCCTTCGTCCTCATGACGGTGCGCGAGCTCATCCGGCTCACCCCGTCGTCCGCTTCCGCGAACAGGAGTCACTGATGCGCGTCGTCGTGGTCGGACAGGGATACGTCGGCCTGCCACTGGCCGTCCGCGCCGCCGAGGTCGGACACGAGGTGATCGGCTACGACGTCGACTCCCGCCGGGTCAAGAGCCTCGCCGCCGGTGAGTCCTTCGTCGAGGACGTGTCCTCCGAGCGGATCCGCGCGGCGCTGGACCGCGGCGCCTACCGTCCTAGCGAGTCGGCACGCGACTGCGGCGGTTTCGACGTCGCCGTCGTGACCGTGCCCACCCCGCTGCACGAGGGCACCCCCGATCTCCGGTACATCAGGGAGTCGGCCGTCACCCTGGCCCGCTACCTGCGTCCCGGGGCCACCGTCGTCCTGGAGTCGACCACGTATCCCGGTACCACCCAGGAGCTGTTCGCGCCGATCCTGGAGGACGGTTCGGGGCTGAGCGCGGGCACCGACTTCCACCTCGGCTACAGCCCGGAGCGGATCGACCCCGGGAACGCCGTGTGGGGTTTCCAGGAGACCCCGAAAGTCGTCTCCGGCGTCAACGAGGCGTCGCTGAAGGCGGTCCAGGACTTCTACGCCCAACTCGTCGACACCACCGTGCCGGTGCGGTCGCCGAAGGAGGCGGAACTCGCCAAGCTCCTGGAGAACACCTTCCGGCACGTGAACATCGCGCTGGTCAACGAGATCGCGATGTTCGCGCACCACCTGGACATCGACGTCTGGCAGGCCATCGACGCCGCCTCCACCAAGCCCTTCGGATTCATGAAGTTCACGCCCGGGCCGGGTGTCGGCGGCCACTGCCTGCCGATCGACCCCTCCTACCTGTCCTGGCGGGTGCAGCGCGAACTCGGCCAGAGCTTCCGCTTCGTGGAGCTGGCCAACGACATCAACAACCACATGCCCGAGTACGTGGCGCGCCGGATCGGCGACCTGTTCAACCAGCGGCGCCGCTCGGTCAACGGCTCGCGCATCCTGCTGCTCGGACTGGCGTACAAGAAGAACACCGGCGACGCCCGCGAGTCGCCCGCGCTGCGCATCTCCCAGCTGCTCCTGGACATGGGCGCGCAGGTCAGGGCGGCGGACCCGCACGTCGTCGAGAGCCTGCCGGTGGACACCCGGCTGGTGCGGGTCGAACCGGTGCAGGAGGAGCTGGCCGCCGCCGACGTGGTGGTCCTGCTCACCGACCACGACAGCTTCGACTACGAACTCATCGCCGAACACGCCCCGTTCGTGCTCGACTGCCGGCGCCGGCTGTCGTCCGGACCCACGATCGAGGTGCTCTGACCCATGCCCAGAGTCGTGTGCGTCGCGGGGGCGCGCCCCAACTACATGAAGATCAAACCGGTGATGGACGCCCTGGAGCGCCGGGGCGCCGAGGTGGTGCTGGTGCACACCGGCCAGCACTACGACCCGGCCATGAACGACGTGTTCTTCGCCGACCTCGGCATCCGGCCGCCCGACCGTTTCCTCGGGGTCGGCTCCGGCACCCACGCCGAGCAGACCGGACGGGTGATGACCGCGTTCGAGCCGCTGCTCGACGAGGTGTCCCCGGATCTCGTGGTCGTAGTCGGCGACATCAACTCCACGCTGGCCTGCGCGCTGGTCACCGCCAAGGCGGGGCCGCTGCTCGCGCACGTCGAGGCGGGTCTGCGCAGCCGTGACTGGAGCATGCCGGAGGAGGTCAACCGGGTCGCGACCGACCGGGTCAGCGACTATCTGCTGGCGCCCTCGCCCGACGCGGTGGACAACCTGCGCGCGGAGGGCTACCGGGAGGACCAGATCCACCTCGTCGGCAACGTCATGATCGACACGCTGCTGGTCAACCTGGAGCGGGCCAGGGCCTCGGACGTGCTGGGCCGTTACGGTCTGGACCGTGGCGGCTACGGCCTGGTCACCCTGCACCGGCCCGCCAACGTGGACGATCCGGGGACCCTCGCCGGGCTGCTGAAGGCCCTGGGCGAGATCGCGGCCCGGTGCCCGCTGGTGCTGCCGGTGCACCCGCGCGCGGCCGGACGGCTGGCGGAGATCGGCGTTCCCGGGGGCATCCGGCTGGTGCCGCCCGCCGGGTACCTGGACTTCATCGCCCTGCAGGACTCCGCCCGCCTCGTGCTGACCGACTCGGGCGGCGTACAGGAGGAGACCACCGCGCTGGGCGTGCCGTGCGTGACCCTGCGGGACAACACCGAACGGCCCATCACCGTGGAGCAGGGCACCAACGTGCTGGCCGGCCGCGATCCTGAGCGGATCGTGTCGACCGTCGACCGGGTGCTGGACGATCCGCCGGCGCCGCGCAGGCCGGAGCTGTGGGACGGCCGCGCGAGCGACCGGATCGCCGACGTGCTGCTGGAGGGAGGCCCCGCGAGCACCCGGCCCAGACCCACTGACCAGCAGAGATCCACTGACCAAACGCTCCTCATATGATCCGCTTGCAACATATGCTCGTCGAACGTTGGGGTGCGAGGGGGGACCACCATGGATCTCGCTGAGATCTTCCGGGTCATGCGCAGGCGCTGGTACGTCCTGCTGCCCGGACTGCTGCTGACGGCCGGCCTGGTGGTCGCCGTGACCCGGTTCGTCCCGGTCACCTACCAGTCGCAGAGCACGGTGGTTCTCCTGAACTCCCAGAAGGCCACCGTGGCCTACGACGGGAACCCCTTCCTCAGCACCCAGACCTCGCTCACCGGCATGGCCGACAGCCTGGCCCGCAACCTCAACTCGGACGTCTCCGTACGGGAGCTCAAGTCCCGTGGCGCCACCGGTACGTTCGAGGCCAAGCTCGCAGACAACGCGCAGGGCCCGCTGATGTGGCTCACCGTCACGGGCACCGACCGGTCCGCCGTACTGGCCTCGGACCGCCTTCTGACGGCGTACGCCAAGGAACGGCTGGAGCAGTTCCAGCACCAGCAGTCGGTCGCCCCCAAGGCCATGATCCGCCTGACGACCATCGTGGCCCCGCAGAACCCGGTGGCGCAGACCAAGACCCGGCTCGAATACATGATCATGGCCGGTGGACTGGGGCTGGTCGTCAGCATGTTCACCGCCTTCTACGTGGAGGCGCGCAGGAGGCCGAACGCGCAGGCGCCGCACCCCGCTCCCGAGCCCGCGCCCGAACCGGCCGGCCCGCTCGCCGAGCCCGAGGAGAAGAAGGAGGCCCCGCCCGCCCCGGCCGGGGAGCCCGCCGTGGACGAGACACTCGCCATCCGGCGGCCGCCCAGCTGGTCGCGGTCCACCGGGACCGGGCCGGCCTCCGCAGAACCCAAGGCGCAACGGCCCGTCATGGCCGTGACGACCGCCGCCGAGCCGCTCGACGAGGAGTCGACGCATGGACACCGTCCGCGCACCGGACAGCGGGACCGGTGAGTCGGGCGAGGTCCTTGCTCCTCCCGCTCCCGGCTCACCGGCTGCTCCCTCCCTCGGCCCCAAGGTCCGTTCGGCGGCACGCTGGAGCCTGATCAACACCGTCGTCATGCGGCTGGGCAACTTCGCGACGGGCATCGTGCTGGCGCGCTTCGCGCTGGGCCCCGCGGAATGGGGCGTGTACGGCGTCTCGCAGACCGTCCTGCTGGTCCTGCTGTCCGCGAACGAGCTGGGCGTGGGCCTGGCCATCGTCCGCTGGGAGGGGGACGCGCGCCGGTTCGCGCCGACCGTGCTGACCCTCAGCACCCTCTCCAGCGGCCTGCTGTACGTGGCGCTGTTCGCGGCGGCTCCGACGGTGGCCGGCCTGCTGGGCTCGCCGGACGCCGCGGGCGTCCTGCGGGTGATGTGCCTGTGCGTGGTGATCGACGGGGTGGCCCAGGTGCCGGGCGGCTTCCTCACCCGTGAGTTCGCCCAGGGCAGGCGGATGGCCGTCGACGGGCTCAACTTCGTCGTCAGCACCTCGCTGACGCTGGTGCTGGCCTTCGAGGGCTGGGGGGCGATGAGCTTCGCCTGGGGAGCCGTCGCGGGCAACGTCGTGACGCTGGTCGGCTGCGGGCTGGCGGCACCGGGCACCCTGAGGTTCGGCTGGGACCCCGGGCAGGCCCGGGCGCTGCTGCGGTTCGGGCTCCCGCTGGCGGGGGCGAGCATGCTGGCCCTCGCGGTGGTCAACGTCGACACCATGGTGGTCGGCGCGACGCTGGGCAACGTGTCCCTGGGCTTCTACGTGCTCGCCTTCAACATCTCGGGCTGGCCCGTGCGGATCATCTCCGAGGCCGCCCGCCGGGTGTCCTTCGCCGGGTTCTCCCGGCTGGCCGGTTCGCCGCAGGCGCTGGCCCAGGGCTTCAGCCGCGCCCTGGGTGTCCTGATCACCGGCACGGTCCCGCTGTGCGTCCTGCTCGGCGTCCTCGCCAAACCGGTGGTCGAGCTGATCTACGGGAGACACTGGAGTCCCGCCGCCGCCGCGCTGCCCTGGCTGATGGTCCTCGGCCTGATCCGCATCGGCGGCGAACTCGCCTACGACTGCCTCGTCGCGATCGGACAGCGCCGCTCGCTCTTCGTGGTGCAGGGCCTGTGGCTGGCGGCCCTGATCCCGGTGCTGCTCGTCGCGGCCCGCGTCAACGGCATCGTCGGTGTCTCCCAGGCCCACGTGCTGGTCGGCGGCGGCATGGTGGTGCCCGTGTTCCTGTTCGCCCTCAGCCGGGGCGGCATCGGCGTCGGCCTGATCGCCAGGGCCTGCGCGTGGCCCTTCCTGGGCGGCGCCGTGATGGCCGCGGTCGTGCTCGGCCTGCGGCACTCGTTCGGCGACGGGCGGCTCGCGCTCCTCGCCATCGGCGCGGTCGCCCTGGCCGCCTACACCGCGTGCGTACTGCCCAGCCGCGCCTTCCTGCGCGGCGTCCCGCCCCACCGCGGCCGGCACCGGTCGGCCGCGCCGGTCCGGCCGGCCCGACAGGACGTGAGGTGAGCCCGATGTCATGGCGCATCAGCCGAACCCCGCTCGCGGGGCTGCTGCTGGCAGCCCTGCTGGCGGCCGGGAGCGCGGCCTGCTCGGGATCGCCCGGGTCGGCGCTGCCGGCCTGCCCGGACGACGCGCTGACCTGCCCCGCGAGCGGGACCTCCGCGTCCGCGGGCACCGGCGCCCCGACCGCGGCCGGCACGGCGAGCAGCCATCCCGCCGCGTCCCCCTCCCCCACCGCGACGCCCGCCACGACGGCGAGGGGCACCGCGACGCCGGAGGCGAGCGGAGCGTCCGGCACACCCGCGGCGAAGACCGCCTGCGCGTCCCCGGGGGCCTGCGGCTTCCCCGACGCCCGCACGACCGGTCCACGCGTCCCCCTCACCCCTCACAAGACCGGGTACCGGGCGATCCGCACCGACGGGCTCGTCATCCGCGGCTGGGACATCACCGGCTCGCTCGACATCTACGCCAACGACGTCACCGTCATCGACACGAAGATCACGTCGGACAGCTGGTGGGGCGTCAACCTGCGCCCCGGTTTCCACGGTCTGCGCGTCCTGCACTCCACCATCACCGCCGTCCCCGGCAAGGGACCCGACAACGGCGGTGTGGACTACGCGGTGTCGAACATGGGCGGCAGTGCCGTCGAGGTCGGCTGGTGCGACGTCTCGGTGTTCGGCGACGCCCTGTCCACGGGACAGGGGAACCTGCACGACAACTACGTGCACGACATCGTCCCGTTCGTGAACCTGGGCGGCGAGTGGCAGCACACCAACACGGTCATCAGCGGCGGCGGCAACACCGGCGAACTGGTCATCCGCCACAACACCCTGCTGAACCCGACGAGTCTCAAGCAGGGGGCCTCGGGCAGCATCGGCCTGTTCGCGGACACCGGGGTGGTCCGCAACGTCACCGTGGACCACAACTGGGTGGCCGGTGGCGCGTACGCCCTCTACGGAGGTGACACGGGCGCCACCGGGATCAGGGTCACCGACAACGTGTTCTCGACCCAGTACCACCCCGCCTCCGGCGGCTACGGAGTCGTCGCGCACTGGAACGCGGACGGCGCCGGGAACGTGTGGCGCGACAACCGGATGTCCGACGGCCGCCTCATCCAGCCCGAGCCGGCCTCGTGACCGCGGCACCGGGCCGGGAGGCGACCCCCCTGACGCGCCGGGTCGCGCGGGCGCCCTGGACCCTGCTCAAGGCGGTGTTCGGCTGGCTGGTGCTGTTCGAGGCCAGGAACAAGGTCCTGCTGGCACCCTCCGCGCTCGGGCTGCGCCGGGTCGAGAACGCCGAGGCCCGGCGGCTCGCGGCCGGCCACCCGTCCCCGCCCCCAGCACTGGTCGCCACCGTCATCGCCACCCACCGCCGCCCCGAGGCGCTGCTAGCCGCGGTGCGCTCGGCGCTGGCCCAGAGCGTGCGCGACCAGGTCGTCATGGTCGTGGACGACGGCGCCGGACTCCCCGAACTGCCCGACGACCCCCGGCTGTTCGCGGTGTCGCTGGCGAGCAACACCGGTGTCGCGGGGGTCGTCCGCAACGTCGGCATCCGGCTCACCCGGTCCCGCTACGTCGCGTTCCTGGACGACGACAACCTGTGGGAGCCCGACCATCTCGCCCGCGCGCTGGAGGTGCTCCAGGCACCCGGCGGCCCCGACGGCGTCTACACGGCGCTGCGCCGCGTCCTGCCGGACGGCAGCGAGCAAGACGTCCTGTCGGTGCCCTACGACCGGCGCAGGGCCGCCCGCGAGTCCTTCCTGGACACCAACGCCTTCGTCGCCCGCCGCGACCGCTCCCTGCACTTCAGCCGTCTGCGGCGGACCCCCGAGGTGCTGCCCCGCGAGGACTGGGAGCTGATCCACCGCTACGCCCGCACGCACCGGGTGCTCCATGTGCCGCACCCCACCGTGCGGTACCTGATGAACCCGGCCAGCTTCTTCACCCGGTGGTGACGGCCCGGCCGGACCGCCCCGGCCCCGCTCCCCTTCCCTCCCGACCACAGGTGGTTGATCCCATGCCCCGCTCCCGCGCCCTCCGGAACAGGTTCGTCGACGCGCCAGGCTCGCTGGGCGAACGGATGCGCGTCGCCCGCTGGCAGCGGTTCGAGCGCTGCTTCCCCGGCATCGAGAACATGCGGGTGGTGGACCTGGGCGGGACGGCCGAGATGTGGCTGCGCGCGCCGCTGCGCGCCAAGCACGTCCACCTGATCAACCTGGAGGAGCATCCCGCCGGACTGCCCGACTGGATCACGGCGGAGGTCGCCGACGTCACCGACCCCGCTGTGGCCGCCGAGCTCAGCCGTGCGGGCGGCTACGACCTGGTGTTCTCCAACTCGACCATCGAGCACGTGGGCGGCCACAGCCAGCGCCGGCGGTTCGTCGCCGCCGTGGAGACACTGGCCCCGCTGCACTGGATCCAGACGCCGTACCGCTACTTCCCCGTCGAGCCGCACTTCGTGGCGCCCGGCTTCCAGTTCCTGCCCCTGACCGCCAGGGCCCGTCTGGTACGGCACTGGCCGCTCGTCCACAGCCGCCCCGACAGCCCGGAGTCGGCGATGGACGCGGTGATCAACATCGAGTTGCTGACCCGCACCGAGATGCGCTACCTGTTCCCCGGCTCGGTGCTCCTCAACGAGCGGGTGCTCGGTGTGACCAAGTCACTGACCGCCGTACGAACGGAGCCCGGATGCTGAACAACCTGGTCAACAGACATGACGCGGACCGGCTGCTGCGCAAGGTGCGACGGCTGGAACTCGACCCGGTGCTGGCCAAACTGCGGGTGCGCGGCGGCGCGCGGGTGGTCCAGCACTGGTCGCGGGTCGACCCGTCGCTGACCGAGTGGTGGGCGATACCGGCGGTCGTCAGGCGCTGGAACCTGCTGATGACCGGCGACGCCGACACCTCCTTCCCCGCCTACGTGGCGGCCGAGCACTTCGCTCCCCGCACCGATCTGCGCGGGATGTCCCTGGGGTGCGGCACCGGCGGCAACGAGCTGCTCTGGGCGAGGACCGGCGCGTTCCGTCTGCTGGAGGGCGTGGACGTGGCCCAGCAGCGGATCGACTTCGCCACCCGCGCGGCCGCCGAGAACGGTCTCGCCGACGTCCTGCGCTTCCGGGTGTCCGACGTCAACCGGATGACCGGCGACGGGGAACGCTTCGACGTGCTCCTCGGCCTCCAGTCGCTGCACCACTTCGACGACCTGGACGCGACCCTGCCGCGGCTGTCGCAACTCATCGAGCCCGACGGGCTGTTCGTCGTGGACGAGTTCGTGGGCCCTACCCGTTTCCAGTGGACCGACGCCCAACTGGAGGCGGCCGACGCGCTGCTGGCCGCGCTGCCCGAGGAGCGGCGGCGCCTGGCCGACGGACGCGTCAAGCACCGTGTCGTACGGCCCAGCAGGCTGTCCATGGTGCTGGACGACCCCTCGGAGGCGGTCGACGCGGCGGCGCTGCTGCCGGGCCTGCGGCGCCATTTCGACGTCGTGGAGGAGAGGCCGTACGGCGGCACGGTCCTGCACATCGCGCTCTCCGGGATCGCGCACAACTTCCTCGACGATCAGCCCGCGACCCTCGCACTCCTGGAGCGCTGCTTCGCCGCGGAGGACGCGGCCCTCCCGGAGGTGGGACACGACTTCATCGCGATGATCTGCCGCCCCCGCCGCCCAGCCGGAACGCCCTGAGGAACACGCGCCCCTTCGACTGCGTGCCCTTCAGGGCGCGGGGAACCGCGCGACCGGCCACGACGGCCCCGCGGACACCGGGCGACCGGCCCTCCGGCGCAGCCGGTGGACGCCGGGGGCGGCGACGGGGCCGGCGCGGCCCGCGTACCCTCACGGACCCGGCGTGGCCCGCACCGCCCCCGGCCGCAACAGCGCGACCGCCGCCGCCCGGCTGGCCGGACGGCCCAGCGCGGCGCGCGAGCCCTCCCGCAGCAGGACCGCGGCGCGGAAGGCGGCCGTGGCGAGGGCGTGGTGCCGCATCCGGTACAGGCGGACCCGGTTGAGGGTCAGCAGGGTCCACAGCCGGGGCGAGACACGCGAGTCGCCGCCGAGGTGCACGGCCTCGGCCGCCGGCTCCAGCCGGGTGCGGTGTCCCCGGTCCCGCGCGCGCAGGCAGTACTCGGTCTCCTCGGAGTAGAGGAAGAAGGACTCGTCCCACCGCCCGCAGTCCGCAAGGCACTTAGCGGACAGGGCCATCATCGCCCCGGTCGCCCAGTCCGCGTACGTCGGCCGCCGGTACGCGTCGGGGTCGGTGACCAGTTCGCTCAGGCGGGGGAAGCGCCCGGCCCGCCGGTTGCCGATGACGGCCTCGCCGAGGGCGCGGGTCACGCTGGGTTCCCGGCGCAGCGAGGGCAGCGGTGCCTCGCGGCCCTCCTCGTACAGCAGGGGGACGCTGATGCCCGTCCCGGGCCCGAGGGCGTCGACGAGGAGCTTGCCGCAGCCCTGCCGCATCCGGATGTCGGGGTTGCAGACCAGGACGGCCCGGTAGCCGCCCTCCCACTCCTCGGCCGCGCCCAGTGCCGCGTTGACACCCGCCGCGTATCCGGCGTTGCGGCCGGTGCGGACGAGGGTGGCGTCGGGGGCGAGGGCGCGCAGGACGTCCACAGTGTCGTCGGCGGAGTCGTTGTCCGCGACGACGAGCCGCCAGTCGAGCCCGGCCATGCCCTCGGGGAGCGCGGCGAGGAAGCCCGGCAGCACGGCGGCACTGTTCCAGGTGACGACGAGCACGGCGACGGGGCCCTGGTGGGACATCATGACTCCACGAGTTGGGGAAGCGGGGACTCGGCGGTCTTCCGGGGTACCGCCGCCCCGGTCTGCGCGGCGGCGGCCTGCGCGGCGGCGGCCTCGGCCGCTTCGCGGCGGACGAAGCCGAGGTAGCTGCCGCCGGCGCCCAGGGTCAGGAAGAACATCCCCGCGTACATGGGGAAGCTGAGGGCGTCGAAGGTGGCGCTGATGACCAGGGCGACCAGGGCCGAGGCGAGGAACGCCTGCCCCAGTTCCCGGTCCGAGTCGGTGCGGGCGAGCCGGCGGATCGCGCCCCCGGTGTGGATCCCGGTGACGAACAGGACGAGGAGCGCGACCAGACCCACGCCGCCCATCTCGGCCAGCGTCAGCATGTACTGGTTGTCGGTGAAGAAGTACAGGTCGGGCGTGAAGGTGCCGAACCCCCGTCCGAACCAGGGGCGTTCGCTGAGATACGGCACGACCGCGCTGTACTTCACGGTGCGCGCCTGGGTGCTGCTGTCGGAGTTGGACAGGAAGCTCGCGAACAGGTTGGTGATGGTCCCGATGAGCCCGGGGATGATCACCTTGAAGCCGGCCACCGACCCGAGGATGAGCCCCATCGCCGCCCAGCGGCGCTGCGGCTTCCAGCGGGGCACCATCACCAGGGCCACCACGAGGGCGCCGATGATGGAGGTCCGGGACACCGTCAGCGGCAGCGCGCCCGCCATGATCGCCACCGGGGCCCAGCGGCGCAGCGCGCCCGCGTGCCGCCGTACCGGGTCGAACGCCTGGTGGACCGCGAAGGGGACCAGGATGGCCAGCATCCCGCCGAACTCCAGCGGATGGGCGGTGGTGGAGCGGGGCCGGGTGAACGAGCCGCGGTCCATGGCGCTGATCCCGGCGGTGCTCGACCGGAGGCCGGGGATGTGGATGGAGTCGGCGATGTTGGTCGCGGCGAAGAAGTCGTAGTAGCCGATCAGGGCGACCACCGTGCCCAGTACGACGAGCCGGCGCATCAGGACCTCGAGGCGGCCGCGTTCCTGGATGCCGGCCGAGGCCAGCACCACCAGCGCCACCCACACGCCGAGTCCGATGAGTCCCCGGTCGGCCCCGAGGACCTCCTGGTGGGAGCTGTCGCGGGTCGCGTCGGCGAGGTAGGACAGCAGGACGGCCGCGGCGAGCACGCACATCGCCACGCGCGGCAGCCTGGTGCCCTCGGCCGGCCGGATGCGGCCGCCGAGCCAGGTCGCGAGGTACCACAGCAGCCCCAGCAGGGCGAAGACGTTGGCCGGGGTGCCGACGCCGCCCAGCGCGGGCAGCGTGAGGTTGGAGGGGACGAAGAAGGCCAGCACCAGATAGCCGGAGAGGATCGTGGTGGCGTCCAGCCGGCGCGCCAGCAGTCCCCTGGGCGCCCGCTCGGGGGTCCGGCCGCGGTGGCGGCGGGGAACGTATCCGGCCTGGGCGCGGCCCCGGCGGCGGACCACCGCGACGCCCTCGGCGAGGATGGACAGCAGGAACGCGCTGACCATCCCGACGATGACGACCGCCGCGATGTCCTGGTAGCGCGCCTTGGACTCCGAGACGGGAGTCTGCGGAAGGACGACCGGCGCGGCCTGCACGAGGTAGCCCGTCGGCACCTTGGAGGCGGCCTGGAGGGCCTTCAGCTGCTCACCGGTGAACCGGGTCAGGACCGTGGTCTCCCGCAGCACCTTCGCCCGGTCGGTTCCGGTGACGCTCAGCGTGAGCAGCGGGCTGTCGGCCTCGGGCGCGAACCCGGCCGTGTACCGGTCGGTGACGCCCCGGGAGTGCAACTCCTTGGCGGAGTCACTGGACTGGAGCGTCCTGATCAGCACGTCGGCGGTGACGACCAGCGAACCGCCCGCGTTCGAGATGGGGTTGCCGAAGGTCGGCGCCAGATCGGCGACCGCCGTGGAGTCGAGCAGGGTGACGGAACTCTGCGACTGGTAGGACACCGGGATCGTCCGGTAGAAGTACCCGCCGGCGAAGAGACTGAGCAGGGTGAGGGGCACCATGAAGTACCAGCGCCTGCACATGATCGACCAGAGGTCGCCGAGGCTCATGAGAGCTCCCCCCGGCCCGGTGCGGCGGGGCCGGACATCCGGCCTCCGACGCGGCACGGGCCTCGTGATTCGGTGGCGGCTCGCCCCGCCGCCTGCCAGTATCGGTGCCGACGGAAGGAATCCCTGTGTCGCCTCGTGACGTCGCCGAAGCGCTGCTCCGCCGCTGGTACGTGTGGACGCTGGCGCTGCTGCTGACGACCGCCGGGGCCTACCCGGTGCTGCATCCCGCCCCGCGGTACCTGAGTTCGGCGGTGGTCGTCCTCAAGCCGCCGGTCACCGGAAACCAGCCGAACCAGCTGACGAACCTCCAGCCCCCGCTCGCCGCGCTGTCGTACGGGGTCATCCAGCAGCTCGAGTCGCCCGCCGGGCGCCGGGAGCTCCGCTCGGCCGGCGTCCACGGGCCGTACCAGCTTCTCCCGCGCAACAGCGGCACCAGCGCGACGCCGCGTTACCTGATCCCCTCGCTGCAGGTGCAGGCGCGCGCCGCCGGTGCGGCCGAGGCCGACTCGGCGGTGCGCCGGATCGTCGCCGTCTACACCCGGCACGTGGCGGACATGCAGGACGCGCAGCGGATCGCGGCGGGTTCGCGGATCAGCGCGACGGTCCTGGTCGCCCCGAGCGCCGCCCCGGTGCAGGGCACCAGGAGTCGCGCCCTGGCCGGAACGGCCCTGCTGGGGACGAGCGTCGCCGTGCTCAGCGCGCTGTGGTTCGACCGGGTCGCGCTGCGCCGCAGGGGCAGGAGGCAGGACTCCCCGGACCCGCTGCGGGCCGGCGGGGTCCCGGTGGCGGGCTGAGCCGTGCGGGCGTGACAGCCCGCGGGGCCGGCCGGCCCTGGTTCCCGGGTGCGGCGTGACCATCAGATGCCGCGGCGCTTCCAGGACTCCCACCACAGCCACTCCCGTCCGCGCTCGGCCACCGCGGACCACACCAGCGGCTGCAGCCAGGGCATGGCCTTCGGTCCGATCCGCCGCCGCAGCCGCAGCGCGCGGTACTCGGGCAGCGCCGCGTACCCGGGCAGGCACTCCTCGGCGAACGCCACGCACTCGTCGACCGGTACGACGCCGGTGCGGCCCCGGTCGTAGGCCCGGTAGGCGCGGCGCAGGGCGAAGCGGGCGAGCCGGGTGTGCACCTCGTCGGCGAGGCGGTCGGCCTCGGGCAGCCGGTCGGCGCACTTGGTGAGCACCGAGTCGAAGGCCACCAGTCGCTGGCGCAGGTCGTCGAGCTGACCGCCGAAGTCGGTCGTGGACATGTTCTTGCCGTGGACGCGGTAGAACGCCTGGTCGGCGCCGCGTACATGGCCGACGTCGGCGTGGGCGGCGAGCCGCATCCACATCTCGATGTCACCGGCGTGCGGCAGCGCCGGGTCGTAGCCGCCGACCGTGCGCTGCAGGCTGGTGCGGACGACGACCTCGGGCGAGGTGATGCAGCCCGTGCCCTCGCGGAAGCGGCGCTCCAGCCACCACTTGCCGGGGTAGACGACCGACCCGGTGCCCCGGGTGCGGGCGCGCGGCAGCGGGCCGCCGTGCTGGAAGCGCAGCGGGCGTCCGTAGGCGAACCCCGCTTCGGGGTGGGCGTCCAGGAGGTTCGCGGCCCGGACCAGTGCGCCCGGCACAAGCCGGTCGTCGGCGGACAGGAGCGCGACGTAGTCGCCGTCGGCCCACTCCAGCAGGCCCTCGTTGTAGGTGGCGATGTGTCCCTTGTTGGTCGCGTGGACCCGCACCTCGATGCGCGGATCGGCCGCGGCCAGTTTGTGCGCGGTCTCCGCGGAGTCGTCGGGTGAGGCGTCGTCGATGATGAGGACCCGGACGTCCACGCCGTCCTGTTCGTCCAGGACGCTGCTCACGCAGTCGGCGAGGAAGTGGCCGTACCGGTAGCAGGGGATCACAACACTGACGCTGGTCATCGGTGAGAAAGCCAATCCCCGGTGCCGGCCTCACGGGAGGCCGGCACCGGTGGGCACTAGTGCTTCTTGTGGACGGTCTTGCTCTTCAGGACCCAGCTGCGGGACTTCACCGTGTGGTGGTGCTTGTCCCGGGCCGTGACCGTGATCTTGAACCGGGTGCCGTCGGGCAGCGGGGCGGACAGGTGGACGGACACCTTGTGGGTGGCCCGGTCGTAGGACAGGACGGTGGTGACGTGGAGCTTCCTGGCGGCCGCCGCCTCGGCGCCCGGCAGGATCGTCACCGTCGCCTTCACCGACGACAGCTTGGTCGTGCCGGGCAGCGCGGTGACGAGAGGGCTGTCCGCGTCGGCGGTGTGCGCCAGCGAGGACGCGGTCACCTCCGAGGCGGTGGACGACGCCAGCGACCCGGACGGGTTGTCAGCGGTGAAGACCGGCCCGACCCAGTAGTTCGCGGACCCGTAGGAGCCGTTGGGGAAGGCCACGTCACTGCCGTACCGGTAGAGCCCGTTGTGGGCCGAGGCGGTGTCGGCGGTGGCGGTCAGCGGATAGGACTGGTGGGCCGCCGCGAAGTATCCGCCGTCCACCGCGTAGTTGCCGTTCGGCGCGTGGTAGGAGACGACGTACGACGTGTCGGCGCTGATCGCCACCGGGGTCGCGAACGTCATCGTCTGCCAGCCGGTGGCCGACTCGCTGGTGAAGGTGCCGGAGGCGAGGAGCGTGCCGTCGGCGGACCAGAGGCTGCCGGTGTGGGTGCCGGTGTTGCCGGTGCCCTTGTAGAAGGTGACGCCGGTGACCCAGCCGCTCGCCGAGGACTGGAAACGGGTGCCCAGTTCGAGGGAGTTGGGGTCGTCGGTGACGTCGGTCCTGGCCGGCACGGTGCCGGCGCTCCACAGGGTGCAGGGGCAGGTGACGGCGGGCGGGGTCGAACTGGTGGTGAAGGTCCAGGTGACCGGGGCGCCCATGTCGTTGCCCCACAGGTCGGAGGCCTGGACGGAGGCGGTGTACGTGGTGTGCAGCGCCAGTTCCGTCGACGGGGTGAAGGTCGCCTTGTTCGCCGAGGGGAGCGTCTTGGTCCCCGGCACGGTGTTGCCGCCGGGGTCCTTCACGGTGAACGTCAGGCTGTCGCCGTCGATGGCGTGGTCGAAGACGGCCGACACCGGCGCGGTGATCGACACACCGGTCGCCCCCGACGTCGGAGAGGTCGAACTGACCACGGGCGGGGTGGTGCTGGCCGTCGAGGTGTCCAGCACCACGTCGACCCAGTAGTTGCTGCCCGGGGCCGCCGAGGACGGGAAGGCGCTCGTGGAGCCGTAGTGGTAGAGGCCGTTGCCGCCGTCGGTGCCGGACTGCAGGGCGGTGAGCGGGGCCAGGCCGGCGGCCTTGTCGGAGAAGTAGCCGCCGTCGTAGGAGTATCCGCCGTTGGGGGCGAAGTAGGAGGCGACGTAGGTGGTGTTGGCCTTGACGGTCACCGGGGTGGCGAAGTTCAGCTGCTGCCAGCCGGACGCCGTCTCGTTGGTGAAGGTGCCGGTGGCCAGGCGGGTGCCGGAGGCGGTCCACAGGCTGCCGGTGTGGGTGCCGGTGTTGACGGGCGACTTGTAGAAGCGGACGCCGGTGATCGAACCGGCCACCGTGGTGCGGATCTTGACGCCGAGCTCCAGCGAGCCGCCGTCTCCGCCGTTGACGGTGCCGGGTACGGCGGTGGCGGGCCAGACGGTGCACGGGCAGGCCTGCGGGCCGACGGTCAGCGGGATGGTCGTGACGGCGCCGATGTTGACGCTGTCGTCCACCGCGCGGACCTTGACCGACGCGGCGCCCGGGGACGTCGGGGTCCAGCTGTAGCTCCAGGACCCGAGACCCTTGGCGGCGTTCCAGGTCGTGCCGCCGTCGGTGGACACCTCCACGCGGGCCACGACCCCGCCGGAGTCGGTGGCGCCGCCGGTGATGGTGACGGGCTTGAGCGCCGGGACGGTGACCCCGGAGGCCGGGCTCGTCACCGTGACGGCCGGGCCGGTGGTGTCGGTGGTGGCCGTGGCAACGACCAGGTTGCTCTGCCGGGTCTGCGGCTGGACGCCCATGTCGGCCAGGACGTTGACCGTCGCCTGCTGCATGCGGGCGTCCTCGGTGACCACCACGTCGGCGGGGTCGTACGTCGGCAGGTTGGTGAGACCCCACGACCACTGCACGGTCCCCGCCCCGAACACCAGGGCTCCGGAGTCCTGGTCACGGAACTCGACGAGGTTGTGCGTCGCGGTGCCGTTGCCGTAGGTGTTGCCCCAGTCCAGCCGGTACTTGTCGTCGGCGATGTCCACGGTGGTGGACGACACGTCGATCGCGCCGGAGGGTCTGGTGCTGTTGGTGATGTCGCTGTCCCACTCGTAGCCGAGGGTGCCGGCCGGGAAGGTGGCGGTCTGCGAGGCGGTGAGGCCCGCGATGGAGGTGTTGCGCCACAGCCGGTTCTTGCCGTACGAGCCGGGCACGGTGATCGCGTCGCTGCGGTAGCCGTTCACCTGGAACATGGAGCCGGTGAGGATGTTCGGCGGCTGGTAGCTCTGGCCGTAGTTGGTGCTGGCCGGGTCCATCCAGGTGCCCGTCCAGGTGCCGCTGGGATCGGCGATGCCGTTGTTCTGCGCCATCTTGGTCATCTTGTAGCAGACCAGGGTCCGGTTCGCCGTGCTCGTGCCGTCGTTGCTCGGCGCGAGCCGGGTCTTCCAGAAGACCTCGTTGCCGCTGAAGAAGGCCTGCCGCACACCGGCCTTCCTGGCCGCCAGCACGTTGGAGTACTGGCTCTGCGTCCAGTACTCGTCGTGGCCGGAGGACAGGTACACCTTGTGGTTCTTCAGCAGGGTGGCGCCGTTGGTCGACACGTCCACCCCGGACAGGTAGCTCACGTCGTAGCCGTTGCGCTCCAGCCAGGACAGCATCATGAACTCGGAGCCGTAAATGCCGTTGTCGCCGCCGATGTCCAGCGGCCGGTTGTAGCTGACCTCGTAGGCGCGGCCGTCCGGCGCGGGTCCCGCGCCGCCGTAGAGATCCTGGCCGCCGTAGTCGTTGTACGCCTGCCAGGTCTGGTCGCTGGTCTGCACGACGATGTCGGAGGTGCTGGAGTCCTTGCGGACGACGAAGGGGTACGGCATGAGCCCGTCGCCGTCCGTCTGCGTCAGGTTCGCGATGTACAGCCCGGACACGGCGTCGCTGGGCACGGTCCAGTTCGCGGTCACGGGCCAGCTGCCGCAGTCGACCAGGCCGGTGCTGCTCTTGGTGGCGCAACTCGCGGGCTTGTTGCTGTAGTTGGCGGGGTAGGTGACCGCCGCCTGCGCCGCGGTCGACATCTCGCGGGCGCCGTCACCGCCGTACCAGCCCAGCCGGTAGATCTCCACGTGGTACGAGGTCTTCGACTGGACCTTGAACTGGACGGTGTCACCGGCCTGGACGCTCTCCTTGGTGGAGAAGCCCTGGATGTCACCGTAGGCGTTGGGCGAGTACCAGTCGGACATCGGGCTGCCCGCCTTGGAGTTCTCGCAGACGACGGGGTTCATGCCCGTTCCGCACGGGTCGGACGCCGCCTGGGCGGGCGATGCCTGCGGGAGCACAGCCCAGACCATGGCTGCTATCACGGCGAGGCGGCCGCCCCGGAACCGTCTGCTCCATCTGTTCATGTGTACCTCTCAGCGGTGCTGTGCAGGACCGACCCTGAAAGTCGGCAATGGTGCGTGAAGCAGGGACCGGTCAGCGTCGGAGCGCGTCGGCGAGCGCGTCCACGACCCGCTGCTGCTGGTCAGGGGTGATCTGCGGGTACAGCGGCAGTGACAGGATCCGGTCGGCCGTCCGCTCGGCGTTCGGGAAGTCACCGCGGGCGTGGCCGAGATGGCGGTACGCCGGTGTGAGGTGGACCGGGGCGGGATAGTGCACGCCCGCGCCGATGCCCTCGGCGTTGAGCTTGCCCACGAGGTCGTCGCGGTCGGCCCCGTCGACCTCGACGACGTACAGGTGCCACACGTGGACGTTGCCGTCCACCGTGACCGGCCGGACGATCCGTCCGGCTGCCGCCAGGTCGGCGAGCAGCGCGTCATAGCGGGCCGCGGCCGTCCGGCGGGCCGCGTTGCCGTCCGCCAGCCGGGCCAGTTTCGCGCGCAGGACCACGGCCTGCAGACCGTCCAGCCGGCTGTTGAACCCGGGTACGTCGTGGCGGTACTTGGCGACGCCGCCGTGGTTGGCGGTCGCGCGCACGAGCGAGGCCAGTTCCTCGTCGTCGGTCAGCACCGCTCCGGCGTCGCCGTAGGCGCCCAGGTTCTTGCCCGGGTAGAAACTGGTGGCCGCGATCCGGCCGCTGCCGGGCGAGCGGCCGTCGCGGGTCGCGCCCTGGCACTGGGCCGCGTCCTCGACGACCCGTACCCGGGCGGGCAGCCGGCCGGCCAGCTCGGTGACCTCGGCGCACTGCCCGTAGAGGTGGACCGGGACGACCGCGCGGGTGGCCGGGCCGACCGCGTCCAGCGCGGCCTGGGGGTCGAGCAGATGGCTGCCGGGCAGGCAGTCCGCGAGGACGGGTCGCGCGCCGGTCCTGGCGACGGCGCCCGCGGTGGCGATGAAGGTGTTGGCGGGCACCACGACCTCGTCGCCGGCCCCCACGCCGACGGCGCGCAGGGCGAGTTCGACGGCGTCGGTGCCGTTGGCGACGCCCACGCAGTGCGCGACCGCGCCGAACCGCGCGTACTCGCGCTCGAAGAGGCGGACCTCCTCACCGCCGATGAACGCGGTGCCGGCCAGGATCCGGTCGAATCCGGCCCGTACCTCGTCGGCGACCTCCTCGTGGGCCGCCTTGAGGTCCACAAGCGGTATCTGGTTCATGTGAGCTGTCCCCCCGTTGTGCGCGTCGCGAGTTCGTCGAGTGCCGGGGCGGGTGCCGCCCGCAGCCGCCGGGCCGGGCTCCCCGCCCACACCTCGCCCGGCGGCACGTCGCCGAGCACGGTGCTCCCCATCCCGACCAGGGACCAGGCGCCCACCGTGGTGCCCTCCCTGACCAGGGCGCCGGAGCCGACGTAGGCGCCGCGCCCCAGCCGTACGCCCCCGCCGAGGCGGACGCCGGAGGCGAGCGTGGCGCAGTCCCCGACCACGTCGTCGTGGGTGAGGACGACGTGCGGCATCACCGCGACGTGCGCGCCGACCCGCACGGCGGCGGTCAGGACGCAGTGCGCGAGCAGGACCGAGCCGGGGCCCACCACCGAGGTCCCGGACACCGACGCCGTCGGGTGGACCACCGTGGCGTAGCGGTTGGCGGGCAGGCCGAGTCTGCGCACCAGCCGGGCGCGGGCCGCGTAGTCGCCGGGGTTGCCGACGCAGATCACCACCCGCGCCTCGGGCAGTTCGTGGACCAGGTCGCAGCCGCCGAGGACGGGCACGCCGTCCACCTCGGTGCCGTGCAGCGCGGGGTCGTCGTCGAGATGCCCCAGGAGCTTGGCCTCGCCCGCGTCCGCCACGGCCTGCGCGGTCTCCCTGGCGAAGCCGCCCGCGCCGACGACGAGCAGCGCGCTCATCTCCGGGCCTGTTCGCGCAGCGCGGCCACGACGCGGTCCTGCTGGGCCTCGGTCATGGTGTGGAACAGCGGCAGGATCAGCGAGTCGCGGCTGATGCGCTCGGTGACCGGCAGCGGCGCGGAGGGATGGTCCGCGTAGGCGGGTTCGAGGTGGGAGGCCATGATCCCGCGGCGGGCGGAGACGCCGGCCGAGGCGAGCACGGCCAGCAGGTCGTCGCGGCCGAGCGGGAAGTCCTCGTCCAGCAGCACCCAGTACGACTGGAAGTTGCTCTGCCCGTGGGCCGGATCGCGTACGGGGGTGAGGCCCGGCACGTCCTTCAGCAGGGTGTCGTAGCGGGCCGCCAGCTCGCGGCGGCGGGCGATCATCGCGTCGAGCTTCCCGAGCTGGACCAGGCCGATCGCGGCCTGGACGTCCGTCATCCGGTAGTTGTAGCCGACCTCCAGGTAGCTCTCCAGGACCGGCTTGTCACTCGCGTGGCGCTGCGCGGCCGAGGCGTTCATGCCGTGTTCGCGCAGCCGGCGCAGCCGGGCCGCCCACTCGGCGTCGTCGGTGGTGATCATGCCGCCCTCGCCGGTGGTGACGACCTTGCGGGGGTGGAAGGACCAGGCGGCGATCAGCGCGCCCTGTCCGACGGGCTCACCGCCGACGGTCGAGCCGATCGCGCAGGCCGCGTCCTCGACCAGCGGGAGGCGCCAGTCGGCGCAGGCGGCGCGCAGGGCGTGCACGTCGGCCGGTACCCCGCCCTGGTGGACGGCGAGGACGGCCGCGGTGCGGGGGGTGCGGACCGCGTCCACGGTGGCGGTGGTGAGGTTGCCGGTGGCGGGGTCGACGTCGGCGAACACCGGGTCGGCACCGACGTAGCGCACCGCGTTGGCGGTGGCGATGAACGACAGGGAGGGCACCACGACCTCGTCGCCCGGGCCCAGCCCGAGCGCCACGAGCGCCAGGTGCAGGGCAGTGGTGCAGGAGCTGACCGCGATGCCGTGCCCGGCACCCACCCGCTCCGCGAAGGCCCGTTCGAAGGCGGCGACCCGGGGGCCCTGGGCGACCCAGCCGGACAGCACCGCGTCGGAGGCGGCCCGGGCCTCCTCCTCGCCGAGCCACGGGATCATCACCGGGATGCGGTCCGCGCTCATCGCGAGCCCTCCCCGGCGGCGGCATCGGCGTCGGCGTGTTCGGCACGCCACCACTCCACCAGGTCCCGCAGTCCGGTCCGCAGGTCGATCCGGGCCGTGAAGCCGAGCCGTTCGGCGGCCCGCGTGGTGTCCGCGAGCCGCCGGCTCACGCCGTTCACCGCGCGGGCGGGGCCGTGCACCGGCTCCAGGCGCGGGGCGCCCATCGCCTCCAGGAGTCCGTCGGCGAGTTCGCGCAGCGAGGTCTCCGTCCCGCTGGCCACGTTGAACACCTCGTCGGTCAGGTCCGATTCGGCGGCCAGCACGTTGGCTCTGGCGATGTCCCGGACGTCGACGAAGTCCATCGTCTGGGTGCCGTCGCCGAGGATCAGCGGCGGTTCGCCCGCCTCGATGCGCTCCATCCAGCGGATGAGGACCTCGGTGTAGAGGCCGTGGATGTCCATCCGGGGGCCGTAGACGTTGAAGTAGCGCAGTGCCACGTAGTCCAGGCCGTTCATGGCGTGGAAGCTGCGCAGCATGCCCTCGTTGAAGGCCTTCGCCGCGCCGTAGAACGTGTCGTTGTTGTACGCGTGGTGGCGCTCGGTCGTCGGGAAGGTCTCGGCCATGCCGTAGACCGACGCCGAGGAGGAGGCGACCACCTTGCCCACCCCGGCCTCGACCGCCGCCTCCAGCACGTTGAACGTGCCGTCGACCAGCACCTCGTTGGCCAGCCGGGGTTCCTCCGCGCACTGCGTGATGCGGATCGCCGCGAGGTGGAACACCAGGTCGGAACCCTCGGTGGCCTTGCGGACCGTGTCGGCGTCGCGGATGTCGCCGTCGACGACCTCCACGACGCCGCTGGGCAGCGCCCGGGCGAGGTTGTCGCGGCGCCCGCGCACGAAGTTGTCGAGCACCACGATCTCCCGGGCGCCGCCCTGGACCAGCAGGTCGACGAGGTGGGAGCCGATCGTGCCCGCTCCCCCGGTGACCAGGATCTTCTTGCCTCGTACGCTGCTCAACTGCCCTGCCCTCTCAGTGAAGTTAAACGGTCAACGCCCGGCGCGGAGGCCGACGACCGCGCCGCGGAACTCCAGGCTCCGGGACGCCGCCTCGAGAATGTCCAGCACCCGCAGTCCCGCCCGGCCGTCGGTGAGCGGCGCCCTGCGCTCCCTGACCGCGTCGGCGAACTCGTCGACCATGCTGCGCAGCGCCTCCTTCTCGCCGATGGCGGGCGCGACCATGTCCCCGGAGCGGTAGGAGATGAGCATGTCCCGGCGCTCGTCCACGCCGATCTCCTGGGGCGCGGCGAGGTCGACGCCCCGGTCGAAGACCGCCACGCGTTGGGCGGGGTTGAGGTCGTCCCAGATCAGGGTGCGCTTGGAGCCGCCCACCATGGTGGTGCGGACCTTGGTCGGGGACAGCCAGTTGACGTGCACGTGGGCGATGGCGCCGGTGTTGAGCTGGAGCGTCAGATAGGCGACGCAGGCCTGTCCGGCGCCGATCGGGTCGGCGCCGTGGGCGGCGACGGCGACCGGCTCGACGTTGTCGGGAAGGATGAAGTCCAGGATGGACAGGTCGTGCGGGGCGAGGTCCCACATGACGTCGATGTCCTTCTGCACGAGCCCGAGATTGATCCGCACCGAGTCGACGAAGTGGATCTCGCCGAGTTCGCCGGAGCGAACCAGTTCGCGGATACGGCCCACGGCGGGCGTGTAGCAGTAGGTGTGGTCGCACATCAGGGTGAGCCCGCGCTCCTCCGCCTCGGCGACCAGCCGCTGCCCGTCGGCGTAGGTCGCCGCGAGCGGCTTCTCCACCAGGACGTGCTTGCCGGCGCGCAGGGCGGCCAGGGCGATGTCGAGGTGGGTGCCGGCGGGCGTGGCCACGGCGACGGCGGCCACCTCCGGGTCGGCGAGGACGGCCGCGTAGTCCGAGGTGGCCCGGACGGTCGAGTAGCCGCCCAGGACCCGCTGGGCCCGCTCGACGTCGAGGTCGCACAGGTGGCGCAGCCGGAACTGCGGGCTGGCCTGGAAGTTGCGCACGAGGTTGGGGCCCCAGTAGCCGGCACCGACGACCGCGACCCCCAAGGGCTCCGTGGTCTGCGTCACTGTGTTCCTCTCCCCTTGGTCCATCAGTAGGCCCCCGTTCCGCGCACCACTGCCGACGCGGTGCGCAGCAGAATCGATACGTCAAGACTGGTGGACCAGTTGTCCACGTATCCGAGGTCGAGTCGGACCGCTTCGTCCCAGGGCAGGTCCGAACGCCCGCTGACCTGCCACAGCCCGGTGAGGCCGGGCTTCACGAGCATCCGGCGGTTGACCTCCGGCGTGTACGCCTCGACCTCCTCGGGCAGCGGGGGGCGTGGCCCGACGAGCGACATGTGTCCGCCGAGCACGTTGATGAGCTGCGGGAGTTCGTCGAGCGAGGAGCGGCGCAGCACCGAGCCGACCCGGGTGATCCGGGGGTCCTTCTTCACCTTGAACAGCAGCCCGTCGCTGTTCTCGTTCAGGTGCTTCAGTTCCGCCTTCAGCACCTCCGAGTCCTCGCGCATGGTGCGGAACTTGAGCATGGTGAAGTGGTCGCCGTACCGGCCGACCCGCTGCTGGCGGAACAGGGCGGGGCCGGAGCTGTCCAGCCGGACGACCAGGGCGATCAGCAGCAGGAACGGCGCGAGGAGCGTCAGCAGCAGCGCCGCCAGCGACCGGTCCAGGAGTTCCTTGGGCAGGCGGGAGATCCGGGAGAGGTTCGGCGCCTCGACCCGTACCAGCGGCACGCCGTTGGTGGGCCGTACCGTCAGACGGGAGGCGCTCACGTCGGCCAGGACCGGGGCCAGCATGAAGTCGACGCCCTGCGCGGCCGCCGTCCAGGACATCCGGCGCAGGACGGAGGCGTCGAACTCGGGCGCGGGCAGCGCCACCACGGCGCTGACCCCCATGGCCCGGATGACGTCGTTCATGTTGTCGACGCCTCCGAAGACCGGGAGGCCCAGCCTGCGGATGGCCGCCGCGTTCTGCGGGTCGCTCAGGCACACGCCGGCGACCCGGAGTTCGTGCGCACCACCGCGCCGCAGCACGGCCGCCAGTTCCACGATGCCGAGCGAGGGCCCGACGAGAAGCGTCGCGCTGCTGTCCCGGCCGCGTGCCCATCGTCTGTGCAGCCGGCGGCGCAGCGCGTACCGGACGGGCAGGGCGATGGCCGTGGCCGGCACCGCAGCCATGGTCATGTCATGGAGAAGGCCCAGGTCGTGCGTGACCAGCCAGTGCGCGGCCGCGGCCAGCGCCGGCAGCGCGATCGCGCCGCGCAGCACCCGCCGGTACTCCTCGGTCCCCAGGCCCAGAGCACTGCGGTCGTAGGAGCGATGGGCCACCATGACCGCGATCCAGGTCGGGGGCAGCACCAGGGCCACCGCCCAGCGGCCGTAGGCCGCGTGGATCACGAAAGCCGCGGCGGTAGCCGTCAGGCTGTCCGCGACCAGCAGGACTATCCGGTAATTCTGTTCCCAGCGTCTTCGGCGAGCTTGTGGACTTCTGCGTTCCACATCCAGCAGCTCATGCGTGACCTCAATGGCCATGCCCCCCCCACCACATGCGCGGTTACCCCTGACCGAACGAAACCGGGCATACGGGATCAGATCCGTGACCCGGGGTTGCGGCAGTACTGCTGCGCCCTCCACGCAGCGATACCTGAACGGCGCAGCTCCAGCGGTTCCCCAACCGCCGCACGCTCTTCGCGTGTTGGCTACTGCCTGTTCCGAATCCGGTATCACACGCCATCAGATGACATGCGGGCAAGAGCAAGTTCCCCACCCAAACCGGGTCTGGCGGTCATCAATCTAGACCACAGGACCCAGTAGCGGGAACACTTGGACGAAACACACCTCGCAAGGGTGACACCGACGGCATACTGCCCAGGTGACGAGCATTGTGATCCCGGCTCATGACGAGGAAAGAGTCATCGGCCGGCTCCTCGATTCGCTGCTGGCCGGTTCCGCCGAGGACGACACCGACATCGTCGTCGTGTGCAACGGCTGCACGGACGGCACCGCGCGGATCGCGGCCGCTCGTGGCCCGCGGGTGCGCGTGGTCGAGATCCCCGTCCCGTCGAAGCACGCCGCTCTGCGGGCCGGTGACGAGCACGCGCGCGGCTTCCCCCGGCTGTACGTGGACGCCGACGTCGTGCTCGCCGGCGCCGACGTGCGGGCGCTCACCGGACCCCTGGACGACACCGGCTCCGGCGTCCTCGCCACCGCGCCGGCCCGGGAGATCCCGCTCGCCGCGTGCGCCTGGCGGGTGCGCGCCTACTACCGGGTGTGGCAGCGGCTGCCCGCCGTACGGGAGGGGCTGTTCGGGCGGGGAGTCATCGCGGTGTCCCGGGCCGGGCACGCCCGGATCGCCGCCCTGCCGCCGCTGATGGCCGACGACCTGGCCGCGTCCCTGGCCTTCGCCCCGGCGGAACGGCTCGTGGTCGACGCGGCGCGGGTCGTGGTCCACCCGCCGCGCACCTGGCCCGACCTGATGAGGCGGCGGGTCCGGGCCGCGGTGTCCACCGCCCAGGTCGAACGGCACCAGGACCCCGGGGAGGCGTCGGCGCGCACGAGCCGGGCGGACCTCCTCGCCGTGCTCCGCGCGGAGCCGGGCCTGTTCACCGCTGTCGTGGTCTTCGTCACGGCGGCGGTTCTCGCCCGGCGGAGGGCCGCGAAGGCCGTCCGCACCCAGGACTTCAGCACCTGGCTGCGCGACGAGAGCAGTCGGCAGAACTGAGCACACCGCACCTGGAGTACCCGACATGTACCTCACCGACCGCTCCACGCCCCAGGCGGTGGACACCGGGCAGGCCCGAAGACGCGGCCTGGGACCGAAGGTCGCCCCGGTCGTCCTCGTCCTGGGCACCGTCAGCCTGATCACCGACATCTCCTCGGAGATGGTCACCGCCGTACTGCCGCTCTACTTCGTCACCACCCTCGGCTTCAGCCCGCTCGGCTTCGGCGCCCTCGACGGCGTCTACAACGGCGTCAGCGCGCTCGTCCAGCTCACCGGCGGCCATCTCGCCGACCGGGTGCGCAACCACAAACTCATGGCCGGGCTCGGCTACGGCCTGTCCGCGCTGTGCAAACCGCTGCTCCTGCTCGCGAGCAGCGTCGGCACGCTCGGCACGGTCCTCGCCCTGGAACGGACCGGCAAGGGCCTGCGCACCGCCCCGCGCGACGCGATGATCTCCCTGTCCACACCGGCCGGTAAGCAGGGCCGGGCCTTCGGCGTGCACCGCGCGATGGACACCACCGGAGCGATGCTCGGCCCGCTCGCCGCGTTCTTCATCCTGCGCGCGGCCACCGACGGCTACGACGCGGTGTTCGGCGTCAGCGCCTGCGTCGCCGCGCTCGGGGTGCTCGTCCTGGTGCTGTTCGTCCCCGGCCGACAGCGCCTCGCCCAGCCGGGCGAGACCGGCACGACCGAGGACCCCCGGCCGGGCGGCACCGACCCGGACGGCCGACGGCCGGGCGGCACGGACGCGGTGGACGGCCGACTCCCGGGCGAGGCGGCCGTGGTCGCCCCCCGCCCGCCCGATGGCACCGGCCCGCACGACGGTCGACGGCCGGACGCGGCGGGCGGTGTGGAGGAGCGCCGGCCCGTCCGTGTGCGCGAGGCGCTGGAGTTGCTGCGGCTGCCGCGGCTGCGGGCGCTCGCCGGCTGCGCCGCGCTGCTGGGCCTGACGACCGTCAGCGACGCCTTCGTCTACCTGCTACTGCAACGGCGCGCGGGCATCGGCGAGCAGTGGTTCCCGCTGCTGCCGCTGGGCACCGCGGCGGTGTTCCTGCTGCTGGCCGTGCCCGTCGGCGCGCTGGCCGACCGGATCGGGCGGCACACCGTGTTCCTCGCCGGGCACCTGGCCCTGCTCACCGGCTACGCCCTGCTGCTGTGGGCCCCGGACACCCCCGTCCTGCCCTGTCTCGTGCTCGCTCTGCACGGCGTGTTCTACGCGGCCACCGACGGCGTCCTCCCGGCCGCCCTCGCCGACCTCGTGCCGGAACGGCTGCGCGCCAGCGGACTCGCCCTCGTCGGCACCAGCCAGGCGCTGGCCCGCTTCTGCTGCTCGCTCGCCTTCGGCGCCGCCTGGACGCTGTGGGGCGACGGCCCCACCCTAGCGCTGTCGGCCGCCGGACTGCTGTGCTGCGCCGCCGTCGCGGGCCTGGTGCTCCGGCCGGCCGCGGGGGCCGGGACGGTCCCCGATGACGACGTCCGCCTCGGCGAGCAGACCCGATGACCACCACAGCCCCGAGGAACCCCATGTCGTCACTGCGCCGCCGTCTGCTGATACTCGCCGCCGCGGCGCTGGTCCTCGCGGGCCTGGGCACCAGCGTGGTCCTGCACGCCGCCTCCCGCGCCGACCGGGCCGACCGGCCGCAGGCGGGCGGCCCCACCGTCAGCGCGGGCCGGCTGACCCTCGGCCAGAAGGGCCGCCTGACGTTCGTCAACGGGGCCGCCGGACCGCACCGCACCGCGGTCGCCTCGGTGCCTTCCGCCGACCCCGGGAGTCCGCGGACCGCGACGGATCTGAAGTGCGTCCGCTTCTACGCGGCGTCCGGCACCGGTGTCTGCCTCCAGTCCGTCCCCGGCGTCCTCAAGCAGAGCAACCGGGTCCTGCTCCTGGACGCGAACCTGCGCACCCGGCACACCTTCCCGCTCGCGGGCAACCCCAGCCGGGCCCGGGTCTCGCCCAGCGGCCGCTTCGTCGCCTGGACGGTGTTCGTCTCGGGCGAGTCCTATTCCTCGGCGTTCTTCTCCACCCGGACCTCGGTCCTGGACACCCGCACCATGCGGCTGACCCCCAGCCTGGAGACGTTCTCCGTCGTCCTGGACGGCAAGCCCTACCACGCCTCGGACGTCAACTTCTGGGGCGTCACCTTCGCCTCCGACGACGACACCTTCTACGCCACCCTCAACACCGCCAACCGCACCTACCTGGTGCGCGGTTCGCTCTCCCGGCGCACGGTGACCACTCTGGCCGAGAACGTGGAGTGCCCCTCGCTGTCCCCCGACGGGACCCGGGTCGCCTTCAAGAAGCGCGTCCTGTCCCGCACCGCCCTGTGGCACGAGTACGTCCTGGATCTGAGCACCCTGCGCGAGACGCCCCTCGCCGAGCGCCACAGCGTCGACGACCAGGCCACCTGGCTGGACGACGACACCCTCGCCTACGCCCTGCCCACCGACGGCAAGGTCGGCAGCAGCGACCTGTGGACGGTCCCCGCCGACGGCACGGGCACTCCCCGCCTGCTGATCCGCGGGGCCTCCTCACCGGCGCCGCTGTAGCCGGGACCCCGAAGTCCTTCCGTCTGGCAGAAGCCGCCTTGCCGGGCGGGCCCGCGCGTCACGACGCTGAGTCCGACCACGGCACGCGGGGCGGCGCAGCCCCGCACTCAGGGACGGGAACGCCATGCCGCACACCACCGCCTTCGCCAGGAACCAGTGGTACGTCGCCGCCTACAGTCACGAGGTCGGGCGCGAGGAGCTGCTCGGCCGGACGATTCTCGGGGAGCCGCTCGTCTTCTACCGGACCGAGGAGGACGGGACTCCGGTCGTGCTGCACGACCGCTGTGTGCACCGCCGCTTCCCGCTCTCGCGGAGCCGGCTCGACGGTGACCGGATCGTCTGCGGCTACCACGGCTTCACCTACGACACGACCGGCACCTGCGTGTACGTGCCGGGGCAGAAGCGCGTGCCACGCACCGCGCGCGTCGCCTCCTACCCGGTGGTCGAGCAGGACTCCCTGATCTGGGTGTGGATCGGCGACCCGGCGCTCGCGGACCCGCGGGGCATCCCGCGGGCCCGGCACCTCGACTCCCCCGGCTGGACCACGGTCCGCGGGATGGAACCGATCGACGCCGACTACGGGTTGCTCGTGGACAACCTGCTCGACCTCTCCCACGAGACGTATCTGCACGGCGGGTACATCGGCACCCCCGAGGTCGCCGAGACGCCGATCACCACGGAGGTCGACGAGGGCGCGGGGATCGTCCGGGTCAGCCGGCACATGGACGACGCCGAGTGCCCCCCGTTCTACGCCCGTTCCACCGGCATCGAGGGCCGCATCACCCGCTGGCAGGACATCGAGTACCACGCGCCCTGCCTGTACCTGCTGCACAGCAGGATCGCGCCCGTCGGGGTGCTGCCCGAGGCGGACGGCAGCGACCCTAACGGCTTCCACACCGAGATCACGTACGCCATCACCCCGTCCGGCGACGGCAGCGTGTACGACTTCTGGATGGTCTCGCGGGACTGGGCGACCGGTGACGCGGAGGTCACCGAGTTCCTGCGGGGCAACAACCACACGGTCGTCATGCAGGACGTCGACGCGCTCAACCTGCTGCAGCGCACGCTGGGTTCGGAGCGCGCCGGGTACCAGGAGCTGAGCATCAACATCGACACCGGCGGCCTGGCCGCCCGCCGTATCCTCGCCCGGCTTGTCGAGGAGGGCGACAAGCCCGTGGAGAAGGTCCTGTGAGCGGCGGCCCCACCGGCGAGATCTACCGCGTCGACTGGCTGCCGGGCACCGACGTGCTGCACGGCACCTGTCACTGCGGCGCCGAGCACTCCGCGCAGGACCCGGTGGAGATGTGGGAGTGGATGCTCGGCCATCCCGAAGGACACCGGCCGCGCCGGCCCGAGTCGCGAGGGAACAGCTGATGACCGTGTACGACGGTGAACTCGTCGTCGCCGGGCGGGAGTCCGTGGCCGAGGGCGTGCTCGCCCTGATCCTGCGCCACCCGCTCGGCGAGGACCTGCCCTCCTGGGAGCCGGGCGCGCATGTCGACGTCGTGCTCGGTCCCGGGCTGGAGCGCCAGTACTCGCTGTGCGGCGACCCGGCCGACCGGTCGGGGTGGCGGATCGCAGTGCTGCGCGAGCCCGAGGGGCGCGGTGGATCGGCCCATGTGCACGACCGGTTGGGGCCGGGCGACAAGGTCCGGGTGCGCGGGCCGCGCAACACCTTCCGGCTGGAACCCGCCCCGCACTACCGGTTCGTCGCCGGCGGCATCGGCATCACCCCGATCCTGCCGATGCTGGCCGCGGCCGAAGCGGCGGGCGCGCGGTGGACCCTGCTGTACGGCGGGCGCACCCGCGCGTCCATGGCGTTCACCGCGGAGCTGGAGCGCTACGGGGACCGGGTGACCGTCGCCCCGCAGGACGAGACCGGGCTGCTGGACCTGGCGGCGCTGGACGGACTCCCGTCCGGCACCCTCGTCTACTGCTGCGGTCCCGGACCGCTGCTGGACGCGGTGGAGGAGCGGTGTCCGGCCGAGGTGCTACGCGTGGAGCGGTTCCGGCCGAAGGAGCGGGCGGCGGGCACCGGCACGGAGTTCGAGGTCGTACTGGAGCGCAGCGGACGCACCCTCACCGTCGCCCCGGACGTCTCGGTGCTCGACACCGTGCGCGCCGCCGGCGTGGAGGTGCTGTTCTCCTGCACCGAGGGGACCTGCGGCACCTGCGAGACCGACGTCCTCGAAGGCGCCCCGGACCACCGGGACTCGGTGCTCTCCGACGAGGAACGGGAGGCCGGCGAGACCATGCTCATCTGCGTGTCGCGGTGCCTGGGGAAGCGGCTCGTGCTGGACCTCTGAGCCGACTGTCGGCCTCATCCACCTCGTCGATGTGTCGATGTGTCCAGGACGGACCGGCTGAAGGTCGGTCCGCCCGCCCTGCGGGACCGGTTGCGCACCCGGGTGGCCCCGCGCTTCGCCGACCTGCGGACGCATGTCCACGAGCGGATCCAGGCGGCGAAGCGCGGGACGTCGACGGGCGGCTAGGACAGATACGCCTCCACCTCACTGAACTGGGCCGCCGGCCAGCCCGTGTTGGCGGTGACGCCGAGCCGCAGGTAGCGCAGGGCGCCGCCGGGCAGGGTGACGGTGACCGTGTTGCCGCTCGCCGGGTCGAAGCGGTAGTCCTTCGCGGCAACGACCGTCGAGTAGGCCGAACCGTCCGTGCTGCCCTGCACGGACAGTGTCTGGGTGCGGGCCTGCCAGGCCGGCGACGGCGGAAGCTTCAGCACCAGCCGGCGCACGGCCTGACTCGAACCGAGGTCGACCGTCCAGGACTGCGGGAAGGCGTTGTTGGCCGACTCCCAGTAGGTGTTCGCGTCGCCGTCGGCCGCCTTCCCCGGCGTGTACACGTCCTGCGAGCCGGTCGCGGTGGCCGGCCGCCCCTTGACGAGGTTGCGGCCCGGATCGGGGTCCGGGTTGCCCTGACCTGGCTGCGGCCAGGTCGAGCAGTCCGACCAGGCACTGCTCCAGCCGGAGTTGCCGCCGCCGTCGGTGAGGGTGAAGGTGCCGGAGCCGGACGGGTAGGGGCAGTTGTAGACGCCCGCCGCTCCGACACCGGTGGCCTGGACGTCGGCGAACCGCGCGGATCCCCGGGTCTCCGCCTGGACGACGACCGTGCCGGTGTTGCGCACCGTCGCGCCGCTCACGGTGACGTTGCCCGTGGGGTACCCGTGTCCGCCTCCCGACACGAACTCGAACGCGCTGTAGGGGCTGTCGGTGATCGTCGTGCCGGTGATGTTCACGGTGGCGTTGACGGCGCTGTCGTAGGAGTCGACGCGCAGCGCGCCCATCGGGTGGTTCCAGTTGGGGTTCATCGCGCCGGCGCGCACGAGGGTGTTGCCGTCGACGGTGATCGTTCCGGCGAGCGGGGAGAAGGGGTCGAGGAACTTCTGGTTGGAGATCGCGATGCCGCTGCCGAGGGCGTTGGTGTCGGAGACCAGGTTGTCGCGGACGGTGATGTCGGTGCCGCCGTAGATCGCGATGCCGTTGGCGAGGTTGGGCTGGGTGATGGTGTTGTTCTCGAAGCTGCTGCCGGTGTCCGGCGCGTAGAGGGACCACATGGCGAGGGAGTCGTCGCCCTGGTTGCGCAGGAAGTTGCCCCGGACGCGCACGCCGCGCGCGTTGCCGTTGAGGTTGAGGCCGTCGGCGGTGGTGTCCAGGACTCGGTTGTTCTCGACGACCAGGTTGTCGTTGTTGCCGGTCAGCCACAGGCCGACCTTGAGGTGCTGGAGCCACATGCCGGAGACGGTGGAGTTCGGGCCCAGCGACCCGTTGACGAAGTTGTCGGGGCTGGAGTCGACCCGCTCGGTCACCTCGCCGATCACCGCGAAGTCCTTGATGTGGACCGATCCGGCGGAGCTCGACTGGTCGACGAAGCGGGAGGTGTGCACGACCGAGTGCCAACTGCCCGCGCCCTGGAGGGTGACGTTCTGGACGCCGTTGAGGGAGGACGTCAGCCGGTAGTCACCCGGCGGGATCCAGACGACTCCGCCCCGCGCGGCGGCGATCGCGTCCCGGAACGCCTGCGTGGAGTCGCCCTGGCCGCCGGGGTCGGCGCCCTTGTCGGTGACCGAGACCGCTCCCGCCGGCTTGGTGGCCGGCGCGGCGACCTGCTCGAAGTCGGCCACGTCCACGGTGACCTGGACACCCGCCGCCTCCACGGCGACCTTGTCCCCCGCCTGGAGGTTCTGCCCGAGCAACAGCCTGGTGTTGTCGTAGAAGTGGTGGGTCTTCGCGCCGGCGATCCAGGTGGTGTCGACGTAGCTGTACTTCGAGGTGACGGCGAGCGTCTTGGCGAGCTTCTGCCCGTTGACGTACACGTTCAGCGTGCCCGACTGGCCGTCGGGGACGCTGTAGGCGACGTTCACGGCGTTGGCGGCGCGCGGCACGGTGAACTCCACGCGCTGCCCGGCCGCCAGACGTACGGCCTGGCGGCCGGACGCCTCGGAGGCAAGGGTGCCCTGCGTGTGGTCGGGGCCGATCCTGGTGCCGCCCGTGGTGGTGGCGGCCTCCGCCTCGACCGAGGTGAAGGGCAGGGCGGCGCCCGCGGCCGCGTGGGCGGCGGGGGCAATGGCGGTGAGCAGGCCGGCGGCCAGCGCGACCGCGACGGCCGGGGGCAGGGCCGCCGAGCGCGCGGTTGTCATGATCCTGACAGAGAGGTCGCTGGAGCTCCGGGGAGTGCGGGTTCTGCGCATGTGCTGATCCCTTCAGGGGTGGGGGTTGCGGGGACAGCGGTGACAGTGGTGACAGGTGACAGGTGACAGGTGACAGGCGACAGAGGTGACACCGGGGACGAGGCACGCTGCGGTCTCAGGCGCGCAGCCAGACCGCGGTGTCCTTCGGCAGCCGGCCGTCGCCATCCAGCGGGCCGCTGCCGAGGAGGAGCCGGGTGTGGGCGGGCAGGTCGACGGGGGTGCCGGCGAGGTTCACCACGCAGGTCATGCCCTCCGCGCGGCCGAAGGCCAGGACGCCGTCCGGGGCGGGCAGCCAGGTCAGGGGGGCGCCACCGAAGGCCGGGCGGAGGCGGATCGCCTCACGGTAGAGGGTGAGCATGGAGTCGGGGGCATTCTGCTGCCGGTCGACCGCATACGACGTCCAGTCGACCGGCTGCGGCAGCCACGGCGCCTCTCGCGAACCGAAGCCCGCGAACGGCGCCTCCGCCGACCAGGGCAGCGGCACCCGGCAGCCGTCGCGGCCGGGATCGGTGCCGCCCGACCGGAAGTACATCGGATCTTGTATACGGTCGACGGGGATGTCCGCCTCGGGCAGCCCGAGTTCCTCGCCCTGGTACACGTAGACGGCACCGGGCAGGGCCAGCGACAGCAGGGCGGCCGCCCGCGCCCGCCGGGTGCCGAGAGCCAGGTCGGCCGGCGTGCCGAACACCTTCGTGGCGAAGTCGAAGCCGGTGTCGGCACGGCCGTAGCGGGTCACCGTGCGCGTGACGTCGTGGTTGCACAGCACCCAGGTCGCGGGCGCGCCGACCGGCGCGTGCTCGGCGAGGGTCTCGTCGATCGACGTGCGCAGGCTCGCCGCGTCCCAGGGGCAGGTCATGAAGGAGAAGTTGAAGGCGGTGTGGAGTTCGTCGGGGCGCAGATAGCGGGCGAAGCGCTCGGTGTCGGGGAGCCAGACCTCGCCGACGAAGACGGCGCCGTACTCGTCGGCGATCGCGCGCCAGGCTCGGTAGACGGTGTGGAGTTCGTCGCGGTCGACGTACGGGTGCGGGTCGCGGCCCTCGACGAAGTCCGGCAGGCGCGGGTCCTTCACCAGGAGGGCGGCCGAGTCGATGCGGACGCCGGCGACGCCCCGCTCGAACCAGAAGCGCAGGATCTCCTCGTGCTCCCGGCGCACGGCGGGTTCGGCCCAGTTGAGGTCGGGCTGCTCGGGGGCGAAGAGGTGGAGGTACCAGTCGCCGTCGCCGACGCGGGTCCAGGCAGGTCCGCCGAACTGGGACTGCCAGTCGTTGGGCGGGAGTTCACCGTGGCGGCCGCGCCCCGGACGGAAGTGGAACAGCGCCCGCTCGGGGCCGCCGGCGAGAGCGGCGCGGAACCAGGGGTGCTGGTCGGAGACGTGGTTGGGGACGATGTCGACGATCGTGCGGATGCCGAGCTCGCTCGCTTCCGCGATCAGCTTCTCGGCCTCCGCCAGCGTGCCGAAGGCGGGGTCGATGGCACGGTAGTCGGCGACGTCGTAGCCGCCGTCCTTCATCGGGGACAGGTACCAGGGCGTGAACCACAGGGCGTCCACGCCGAGTTCGGCGAGATACGGCAGCCGGGCGCGGACACCCGGCAGGTCGCCGATGCCGTCTCCGTCGCCGTCGGCGAAACTGCGGACGTACACCTGGTAGATGACGGCGTCGCGCCACCAGTCCTGGTCCGCGCGGGCCTGACCGGTCTGTACCACGGGGCCTGCCTTTCTGTGGAGGGGGCGGCGTCAGCCCTTGGTGCTGCCCGCGCTGATCCCGGCGATGATGTGCCGCTGGAAGACCAGGAACATCGCGACCATGGGGATGCTCGCGATCACCATCGCGGCGATGAGCACGGTCAGCTGGATGTTCTGCGACAGCTGGACGAGCGCGACGCTGATCGGCTGCTTGCCGGTGTCGGAGAACACCATCAGCGGCCACAGGAAGTCCTGCCACACGGCGACCAGGGCGAAGATCGACACGACGCCGAGGACCGGCCGTGACATCGGCAGCACGATCGACCACAGGGTGCGCAGCCTGCCGGCGCCGTCGATCTCGGCCGCCTCCAGGACGTCGCGCGGGAGTTGGTCGAAGAACCGCTTGAGCAGGTACAGGTTGAAGGCGTTGGCGACGGCCGGGAGCCAGATCGCGAGGGGGTCGTTGAGCAGGCTCACGTGGATCAGCGGAAGGTCGGCGACCGTCAGGTACTTGGGTACGACCAGGGCCTGCGCCGGGACCATCAGGGTGGCGAGGATGCCGCCGAGGACCACCTTGCCGAACGCGGGCCGCAGCTGGGACAGCGCGTAGGCGGCGGCCGTGCACAGGACGAGCTGGAACAGCCAGGCGCCGGCGGCCTGGACCACCGTGTTCCACAGGTGGGCCGGGAGCTGCATGAGCTCCCACGCGTCGGTGTACCCGCCGAGGTGCCACCGCTCGGGGACGAGGGTGGGCGGGGTGCGCGCGATCTCGTCCGGCGACTTCGCCGCGCCGGTCACCATCCAGTACACGGGGAACAGGAAGGCGAGCGCGAACAGCATGACGACGCCGGTGAAGACGCTCCAGTACGCGGCTCTTCCGCGCGGGCGGGACAGCGCGGCCGGCGAGAGCAGGGTCCTGGTGTCGCTCACGTGTCCTCCCCGGAGCGGGTGAGCCGCAGGTAGGCGGCGGAGAAGACGCCGAGCAGCACCAGGAGCATGACGCTGAGGGCGCAGGCACCGCCGAAGTCGTTGTAGAGGAAGGCGTACTTGTAGATCAGGTAGAGGACGGTGACCGTGGCGTTCTCCGGGCCGCCGCCGGTGATCACGAACGGTTCGGTGAAGACCTGCATCGTGGCGATGATCTGAAGGAGCATCAGCATGAGGATGACGAACCGGGTCTGGGGGATCGTCACATGCCGGACGCGTTGCAGGAGGTTCGCGCCGTCGAGTTCGGCCGCCTCGTACAGCTCACCCGGGATGGACTGGAGCGCGGCCAGGTAGATGAGGACGGTGCCGCCCATGTTGGCCCAGGTGGCGACGATCACGAGGGAGACCAGGGCGGTGTCGGCGCCGTTGGACCAGTTCGAGGTGGGCAGGTGCAGGAAACGCAGCGCCTCGTTGGCGAGGCCGGCCCCGGGGTCGTAGAACCACTTCCACAGGAGGGCGCTGACCACCGGCGGGATCATCACCGGGAGGTAGACGGCGATCCTGAAGAAGGCTCTGGCGTGCCGGAGTTCGTTGAGGACGAGGGCCAGCACGAACGGGACCGCGAAGCCGATCAGCAGGGCGAGCAGGGTGAAGGTCAGCGTGTTGCGCCAGGCCGCGGAGAACTCCGGGTCGTGCAGGACTCGGGTGAAGTTGGCGGTGCCCACCCATTCGGGAGGGGATCCGGGGGTGTACTTCTGGAAGGAGATCACGACCGCGCGGATCGCCGGGTACCAGGAGAACAGGGCGAAGCAGACGAGTCCGCCGAGGAGGAACGCGTAGGCGCGGGCCTGGTCGGCGAGGCGGCGCCGCCTCCGGTCCCCTGCCGGGGGCGGCGCCTGTACCGGGTGGACGGTGATCGCCTCGGCTGGCCGCCGCGGCGCGGTGGTCCTGGTCATGGTCGTCAGCTCCGGGCCAGGATGCCGTCGATCTTGCCGGAGGCGTCCTTGAGGAGCCGGTCGATGTCGGCGTCCTTCTCGGTGAGGACGGCGGAGACGGCGCCGTCGAGCACGGAGTAGATCTGCTGGGCGTGCGGCGGCTCGATCTTCATCGTCAGGCTCTGGTTGCCGTCGAGGAACGCCTGGTAGTTCTCCACGGGGACGTTGGCGTTGGCCTTCTTGACGCGCTGGTCCTCGGCGTCGGCGGCGCCGGTGAACAGTCGGGGTTCGGGCAGGCCGACGGGGGCGTCGGTCTTCCTGGCCCGCGCGTAGTCGCCGAGGAAGCCCTTGCCCGGCCTGAGGAACATGTGGTCTAGCCACTTCAGCCCGGCCCTGATCTGCGCGGGGCTCGCCTTCTTGTTGATCATGTAGCCGTCGCCGCCGATGAGGGTGCCCTGCCCGCCGGGCATGGGGGCGAGGGCGAGGTCCTTGTAGTCGCCGCCCTTCTCCTTGACCAGGATCGGGATGTTGTCGGGGGCGGAGAGGTACATGCCGAGCTTGCCCGAACCCATCAGCTGCTGGACGTCGTTGATGACCAGGAGCTGCTTGCTGCCCATGGACTCGTCGCTCCAGCGCATGTCGTGCAGGTTCCGCAGGACGCCGTGGCCCTCGGGGGTGTCGACGGTGGCCTTCTTGCCGTCGGCGCTGACCACGTCGCCGCCCTGGGAGTACAGCTCGGCGGTGAAGTGCCAGCCGCCCTGGTTCTGGGCGCTGTAGTCGGCGTAGCCGACGGTGCCGTCGCCGAGTGCGGCGATCTTCTTGGCGGCGGCCCTGAGTTCGGGCCAGGTCGCCGGGGGCCGGTCGGGGTCGAGGCCGGCCTTCGTGAACAGGGCCCGGTTGTAGATCAGGCCCATGGAGTATCCGGTACGCGGTATGCCGTACACCTTCCCGTCGACGGTGTAGATGTCGCGCAGCTGCCGCTGGATGGTGGCGTAGCTCTTCAGGTCCTTGAGGTACGGGGTGAGGTCGGCGGCCTGGTGGATGTCGACGACGTGGCGGGCGTCGGTGAAGTACGTGTAGAAGACGTCCTCCATCTGCCCGCCGGCGAGCTTGGCGTCGAAGGTCTTCGGGTCCTGGCAGGGGAACGCGTCGTGCGCGACCACGTCGACGTCCGGGTTCTGTCGCTCGAAGGACGCGATGTCCTGCTCGAAGAACCGCCGGTCGACCTTGGCGCTCTTGGGCGGCATGCAGTTGACCGTGATGCGGGTCTTGCCGCTCGCCGAGTCGTCGTTCGACCCGCAGGCGGTGAGGGCGAGACAGGAGACGCCGATCACGGCGAGGGTACGGCGGAACCCGGTGCTTCTCATCGGTGGACCCCTCTGGGCAGGAGCGGTGGGCGCCGCACACTCAAGCACCGCCGACAGGGGTCCGCAAGATGTCACGCAGAATTTGAAATTATTGGACAGTACGCCGGAACGTTCCGGTGATCACGGGCGCGGGGCTTGCGCCGTCGACCCGCGCACCACCAGCTCCGGCTCGAACAACAGCTCCTCGGCCGGTACGGAACCGCCGCCGACCTGCGCGTTCAGCAGCTCGACCGCCGCCCTCCCCATGGCTTCGATGGGCTGGCGGACGGTGGTGAGCGGGGGGTCGGTGCAGTTCATCAGCGCGGAGTCGTCGTAGCCGACCACCGAGATCTGTCCGGGCACGTCGAGCCCCTTGCGGCGGGCGGCCCTGACGGCCCCGAGCGCCAGCGGGTCGCTCGCGCACACGAAGCCGGTGACCCCCCGGTCGATCAGCCGCGCGGCGGCCGCGTGACCACCCTCGATGGAGAACATGGCCCGCGCCACCCGCTCGTCCGGGAGGTCGCCGTACTCCCGCGCGGCGGCCAGTTTCCGCGCCGACGGCACATGGTCGCCGGGGCCGAGCAGCAGCCCGATCCGTTCGTGGCCCAGCGAGGCGAGATGCCGCCACGCCTGCTCCACGGCCACCGCGTCGTCGCAGGACACGCCCGGGAAACCGAGGTGCTCTATGGAGGCGTTGACCAGGACGACCGGGATGTTGCGGTCGGCGAGCAGCCGGTAGTGGTCGTGCGGCGCGTCGGCCTGGGCGTACAGACCGCCGGCGAAGACGACGCCGGAGACCTGCTGCTGGAGCAGCAGGCTCACGTAGTCCGCCTCGGAGACGCCGCCCTTGGTCTGGGTGCACAGCACCGGGGTCAGGCCGAGCTGGGCGAGCGCCCCGCCGATCACCTCGGCGAACGCCGGGAAGATGGGGTTCTGCAGCTCGGGCAGGACCAGACCGACCAGCCGCGCGCGTTCGCCGCGCAGCTGGGTGGGCCGCTCGTAGCCGAGGACGTCGAGGGCGGACAGCACCGCCTGCCGGGTGGTCTCGGAGACCCCCGGCTTGCCGTTGAGCACCCGGCTGACCGTGGCCTCACTGACCCCGACCTTCTGCGCCACTTCGGCAAGTCGTCGCGTCATGAACGCAAGAATAGCGCAAGAAACGCAAATGGCTTGCGTCACGGCGCAACTCCCGGGTCAGTGTGCCGCCCACATCCCCCGGACGTGGCCCAGGTGCCGGACCATCACCGCGCGCACCGCGTCGGTGTCCCGGGCCAGCAGCGTGTCGAGGAGTTCGAGGTGCTCCTCGGCGGACGCCTCCAGCCGGCCCGCCTCGACCAGCGCGGTCAGCCCGTACAGGCGCGAGCGGCGCCTCAGGTCCCGGACCACCTCCACGAGGTGTCCGTTCCCGGCGAGCGACAGCAGTCCGAGGTGGAAGCGCAGGTCGGCCTCGACGTAGGCGATGAGGTCGCCGTCCGCCGCGGAGGTGACGATCTCCCGCGCGACGGGGCGCAGCGCCTCCAGCGCGGCCGGGTCCGCCGTGGCCGCGAGTCCCGCCGTCGTCGGGATCTCGATGAGCGAGCGGATGTGGGTGTACTCGTCGAGCTGCTCGTCCGAGACGGCGGTGACCCGGAATCCCTTGTTGGGGACCGTGTCGACCAGCCCCTCCTTCGCGAGATCGAGCATCGCCTCGCGCACCGGTGTCGCGGAGACACCGAAGCGGGTGGCCAGACCGGGCGCCGAGTACACCTCGCCGGGCCGCAGTTCACCGGCGATCAGCGCGGCCCGCAGCGCGTCCGCGACCCGCTCCCGGTAGCTGGGTGCCCTGCCGCCCAGTGCCGGCAGGGCGGGGCTGTGCTGCGGTGCCATCGTGTTCGTCCTTCTGCGGAGGTCATCGGCCATGGTCAGTGTGGTCCAGTGCCGTGACCGGAAAGGTTCATCGGCTCGCGGCGTCCGGTGCGGTGCTCCCCCAGCCGAAGGCTGGGGGATGCATATGTGGCTCCTGGTGGGTGTGGGCTGCGGTGGGGTGAGGCCCCGACGGACGGACGGTCAGGCGGACGGGCGGCTGTCGAGGTCCGCGATC